>JACQXN010000002.1 GCA_016208745.1 Candidatus Portnoyibacteriota bacterium
GCTGTTGCCTGAACATCGCTAAATTTAAATTTCTGGCAAAGATTTTTATGTGCTTCCTCTTTGGTCGGCGATTTTTTAATCGTTGAAATTATGGCGTCAATATGGTCCAGCGCCTTTTTTAGCCCCTCAAGAATATGGGCGCGCTCTTTAGCCTTGTTTAAATCAAATTGAGTCCGTCTGACAACAACTTCTTTGCGATGACGAATATATTGCTCAAGAATATCTTTTAAAGAAAGCACCCGCGGCTGCAGGCCGTCTTCCAAAGCCAGCATATTTAAATGGAAAGTTCTTTGGAGATCAGTTAATTTATACAAACGATTTAAAACCTTTTGCGCATAGGCCTCCGGCTTTAACTCTATAATCACTCTTAAGCCTTCTTTTGAGGATTCGTCTCTGATGTCTTTAATGCCTTCCAATTTTTTATCTTTCACAAGCTCCGCTATTCTTTCCAAAAGAGTGGCTTTATTAACCTGAAAAGGAATCTCTGTAATAATAATCTGAAAATGGCCTTTTTTGTTCTCTTCTATTTGTGCGATGCCGCGATTCACAACCGGACCCTTGCCGGTTGAGTAGGCCTGCGCAATCGCTTGACGATCGTAAATCGCGCCGCCAGTGGGAAAATCCGGGCCTTTAATGAATTTTAGCAAATCTTCTACGCTGGCCTTTGGTTGTTCAATTAAAAGATTTAAACCATCAACTAGTTCGGTTAAATTATGCGGCGGGATATTAGTTGCCATACCAACTGCAATTCCGATACAACCATTAAGCAAAAGCTGCGGAACCTTAGACGGCAGAACCGTCGGCTCTTGTCTTGTGCCATCGTAATTATCAACCCAATTGACCGTATCTTTTTCCAAATCCTCAAGCATTTCTTCGGCCAAAGCAGTTAAACGGCATTCTGTATAACGCATCGCAGCCGCAGAATCGCCGTCAATGGAACCGAAATTTCCCTGCCCTTGGACGAGCGGGTATCTTAGAGAAAAATCTTGAGCCATGCGGACCAAGGTGTCATAAACCGCCGCATCGCCATGCGGATGGTATTTGCCCAAACATTCGCCAACAACTGTCGCTGATTTTCTAAGTTTGGCAGTGGATCTTAAACCTGTGTCCCACATGGCATACAAAATACGCCGCTGGACCGGCTTTAAACCATCCCTAACATCAGGCAGAGCGCGAGCGACAATAACTGACATCGCATAATCCAAATACGATTCTTTAAGCTCGTCTGTTATTTCCCGTCTTTTTACATTCCCTAATTCCATAAATAAAAAAATTTACTTTCGTAATATTTGCTTTAGGCTAACGACATTTTGGGTAACTAATTATTAATCGGGGCTAACCCTATGAAATTATGAAAAAATCAATTTCGTACTTTCGTTCCGCCAGCTGGCGGAGTAGTTTCGTGGGGATAGACCTTAAGGCAACTGTGTCTGTTCAGGATTATCTAAGTTTACTGACTCAATCTCTATTTTTGGCCATTCTTTTTCTTGTTCCTGCGTTGCTTCTTGGGTCTCCTTTTGTGCCGATTCAAAAATCCCATTAAAACTGGCTTTTAGGCTTTGCCAAAGGGTCGGGATTTGTTCTTTTATGTCTGACAAAGATTGGGTGTTTTGCGATGATTGGTCGCCCGCCTCTTTTTTGCTTAAATTTTGGCTAGGCATATTGCTGGTTAAAGAAGCAACCCAAAAAGACAAAATGACAATCATACAAGCGCTTACCGAAATCCACAGAATTAAAACCCTCACCGGCTTTGGTTTATTTTGTAACTTTTCAAGATAATCGGATAGAGACATTTATAAATTATCAAAATTTGACGAACGTCAAATTTTGATACCTAAACTTTTCACTTTTAACTTTAAATTTTTAATTTATACCTTCATCACTACCACTCCCGGCCCCTCTTCTGGCAAATCTTTCTTTTTAATAGTCAACTTGTCAATTGTTTCTTTTTTAGGGATACCCATTTCTTTTAAGAATTCATCAACTCCGTCAAGCTTAATGGCAAGACCTGGAATTTTATAATGCATCGGGATAACAATCTTTGGCTCTATCTCGTTGATAATATCAACCGCTTCTTCGCCGTCAATTGTCCAGGTGCCGCCCACTGGTATCATTAAAATATCGACCTCATCTATCTCTTCCAACTGCTGATCGCTTAACTTTGTCTGGCCTAAATCACCCAGATGACAAATTTTTATTCCTTCTATTTCAATAATGTAGGCTGTATTTGCGCCCCGCTCTTTTCCTTCTTTTAGATCATGAAATGTTAAAACGCCTGTTATATTGATTCCTTTCACCTCGTATTCGCCTGGACCATCAACTACAAAAGGCTCAGCCGATGCTAAGCTTTCAATATTATCATGGTCATAATGATGGTGCGAAATAGTTACGACATTTGCCTGCCCGCGAGGAGGCGTTAAGCCAATGCTTTTATCAAACGGATCGGTGAACAAAACAGTTTCCCCACTTTGAACCTTAAAACAAGACTGACCATACCAGGTAATTACCATAAATCTATACTACACCTACTGGCAAAGGCCTTTTTAGGCAAGTTGCTATAATTATGAATAAAAAAATTAAAGACGACTCTATGATGAACCAACTGCTATCGCAAGCTGTCCCCCTTCCCCAGCCTGACCAGATAGTTAAAGGGAGGGTAATTGAGATAGGTAAAAATACTGTTTTTGTTGATCTGGGGCCAGTCGGCACCGGCATTATTATGGGCCGAGAAATCAAAGAAAACCAGACCTTAATAAAACAATTGCAGCCCGGCGAAGAAATCTCCGCTATGGTTTTGGAACTGGAAAACGAAGACGGCTTTGTAGAGCTTTCCTTAAAAGCGGCCAACAAACAAACTACCTGGGAAGAACTAAGAAGCATAATGGAAAGACACGAAGCGATTACCACAAAAATTATCAAAGCCAACAAAGGCGGCTTAATGATCGAGGTAAAAGGCATTGGAGGTTTTCTGCCGGTTTCCCAGCTTTCATCTGAAAACTATCCAAGGGTCCAAGATGGCGATAAAACAAAAATTTTAAACGAGCTTAATAAGTTTGTTAATAAAGATATGCTGGTTAGGATTATTGATATTGACCAATCCCAGCAAAAATTGATTGTTTCGGAAAAAGCCTTAGAAGAAGAAAAGCTCAAAGAAACACTTAAGAATTTTCAAATCGGCGATGTAGTTGAGGGAACAATTTCGGGAGTGGTTGATTTTGGCGCTTTTGTAAGAATTAATTCGCCACAAAAACCAGAAGGCGAGAAAGAACAGGAAAAATCAGAAATTATTGAAGGCCTGATCCACATCTCTGAAATTGATTGGCAATTGATTGAAGACCCGCGCCAGATATTGAAAGTCGGGCAAGAAGTCCAGGCAAAAATTATCGGCATTGGCGGGGATAGGCTTTCTCTGTCGCTTAAAGCGCTAAAAAAAGATCCTTGGCTGGAGATTGACGAGAAATATCAAAAGGGTCAAGTCATCAAAGGAAGGGTTACAAAATTCAACTCTTTTGGAGCATTTATCCAGCTTGATAAAGATATTCACGGATTAATTCACATCTCTGAATTTGGCAGTGAAGAAAATATGAAAAATAGTTTGGAAATTGATAAAGAATATGAGCTTAAAATCCTCTCTATAGAACCAAAAGTTCATAAAATGGCTCTTGGCCTAATCAAAGAAGAGCCCAAAAAAGAAGAAGTATAAAACTGGCTGCAGAATACGGCTAGTATTCTATGAAGAATCTTTTTAAAAACCTGATAATCGTTCTAATCGCCTTTTTAATAATCTCGGCGCTTTTTTCAGTTTTTTCTAAAAGCCCGACAGAGCCAAAAAAGATAACCATAACTGAGCTAGCCCAACAAATAAATGAGGAGAGGGTTTCAAAAATTGCGGTTGAGGGACAAAAGGTAACAATTACCCTAACCGACAACTCACAAGAAGAAACTCGCAAAGAAGATGAAGCGGCCTTAAGTGAAACTTTAAAAAATTACGGAGTTGAGCCCCAAAAAATCCAAAAAGTCCAAATTGAAACAACCGAAATTTCAGGATTAAAATTTTGGCTGATTAATCTTCTGCCGTTTCTTCTGCCGATCCTTGTTATCGGGTTCTTCCTCTGGTTTATGTTCCGCCAGGCTCAAAGAGGCGCCAATCAAGCCTTTGGCTTTACCCGTTCGCTAGCCAGAATGCTTAAACCGGAAGACAATAAAGGCCAACGCACCACTTTTAAAGACGTGGCCGGACTGGAAGAGGCCAAAGAAGAATTAAAAGAAGTAGTGGAATTTTTACGTACTCCCGATAAATTTAAAAGCGTTGGCGCTAAAATTCCCAAAGGGGTTTTATTAATTGGGCCTCCCGGCACCGGCAAAACCTTATTGGCTAGGGCGGTTTCTGGCGAAGCGAATGTTTCTTTTTTCCATATTTCAGGATCAGAATTCGTGGAGTTATTTGTAGGAGTAGGCGCCTCTCGCGTGCGCGATACTTTTGCCCAGGCAAAAAAAAGCGCGCCGGCAATCTTATTTATAGACGAGCTAGACGCTATTGGCCGCCATAGAGGCGCAGGACTTGGCGGTGGCCATGATGAACGAGAACAAACTCTAAATCAGATTCTGGTTGAAATGGATGGCTTTGAACCGGGCACACAGGTTATCGTTATTTCAGCCACTAATCGTCCGGATATTTTAGACCCGGCTCTTTTACGACCCGGCCGATTTGACCGCCGGATAATCCTTGATTTACCCGACATTAGCGACCGGGAAAAGATTCTAAAAATTCATGCTATTGGCAAGCCTATTCAAAAACAAGTTGATTTCCGCCAGATTGCCGAACGGACCCCGGGATTCTCTGGCGCTGATTTAGCTAATTTGATGAATGAGGCGGCTATTTTAGCAGCCAGAAAGAATAAAAAAGAAGTTTCCATGAATGAACTCATTCCCTCTATTGAAAAAGTTTTGCTGGGACCCGAAAGAAAAAGCCACATTTTAAGCCAAGATGAGAAAAAGATCGCCGCTTGGCACGAAGCGGGCCATGCTTTAGTTAATGCCTCGCTCCCCCACACTGATTCGGTCAGAAAAGTTTCCATTATTGCCCGCGGCCGAGCGGCCGGCTATACCTTGAAACTGCCAACCGAAGACAAGCATCTGCGAACAAAAACAGAATTTGCCGAGGAACTGGCGGTTTTAATGGGCGGCTTCACAGCCGAAAAATTAGTTTTTGGCGAAGCGACAACAGGGGCTGGCAACGATCTCCAACAAGCCACTGATTTAGCCAAAAAATTAGTTACCCGTTATGGCATGAGCGAAAAACTTGGACCGCGCACTTTTGGCGAACAAGAGGAAATGATATTTTTGGGTAAAGAAATCGTTACTGAAAAGGATTACTCGGAAAAAATCGCCGCCCTAATTGATCAGGAGATTGATAAGCTGATTGCCGATGCCCAAAAAACCGCTCAAAATGTTTTAGCTTCAAAAAGATCTCTGCTTGATAAAATCGCCAATCGGCTGATTGAAAAAGAAACCATCGAAAAGGAAGAATTTGAGAAAATTATCAAAGAAGGATAATTTTCAGTAAACCCCCACACCACAGGCTTACATCCGTGGCTTTAGGACTATGCCCCGCAGGTCATTTCACCACTCATCCCCACACTTATACATGGGATGTTCTGGTGTGAGGGTAAAGAGGCACGCCCCCACATCTATTCCATTGCGACCATACGAAAATGCGCAAAACTCTGGAATAAACTGGGGGCTTTGTTGTATAGTAATGGTGTAGATAGGTGTGGGGGCGCGTAGCTCAACGGCAGAGCTGTCGTCTTATACACGACCGGTTCTTGGTTCGAATCCAAGCGCGCCCACTGTGATTGGCAAATTCCTTGATAATCAGTACCTTTGAGCCTATAATATATACATGGAATCGAAATGGTACGAATTGAAGCCAAAAGCCGAAGGCTTAAGGAGAAAAGGATACTCTATTGGCCACATTGAACGCAACCTTAAAATACCGCGCTCAACCCTTAGCGGATGGCTTAGAAATATTCAATTAACGTCGCAACAAAAAAAGAGATTATTCAGGAACTGGAAAAATGCCCTCATTAACGCGCGTAAAAAAGCGGTTCTGTGGCATAATACTCAGAAGGCAAAAAGACTTGAAGAGGCGAAAAATTCCGCGATAAGGACGTTAAAGTCCTTAGGGACTGGCAAAAATGTCGTTGAGCTCGCATTGGCATTTCTTTATCTTGGCGAGGGCAGGAAAAATAGTCCCGAAACCGCAATTGGCAGTTCGGATCCAATGATATTAAAATTTTTTCTAGCGGCCATAAAGAATACCTGCAATTTAGATATCAAAAAAATTAAATGCGAACTTGCATTAAGGGCAGATCAAGACCCTAAAAAGATCAGACGCTTTTGGTCAAAAGAACTTAGATTACCTATCGAAAACTTTAAACAAGTAAATATAGACAAAAGAACAGAGGGGTCAAAAACATATCCACATTACAAAGGCGTATGTCATCTAAGATGCAGTCATGCCGCCATTCAAAGAAAATTGCTAAACATCGCTACCTTATTTTGCCAAAATATTATAGATAAACATTTGGGCGCGTAGCTCAGCTGGTTAGAGCGTCGCATTGACATTGCGAAGGTTCAGAGGTTCGAGCCCTCTCGCGCCCACTGCAAACCGACAAAAATGCCTCAAAAAACTTACATACTTCTAACTATAGTCCTGATAACAGCCATCATTGCGTTGGCTGGTCTTTTTTATTGGCAGGCAAAACGGCCATACGAATTCTCAAATAATCCGTCTAGCCAAAACCCAAACGAACTTCCAAAAACAACAGAGAATGAAAACCAACAAGCGACTACTACCCCTATCCAAATTAAAGGAGAAATTTCACGAGGCAGCCTCAATAAGAAACAAATTATTTTTACCTTTGACGCTGGCGCCGGAATAAACTCGGCACAAAAAATCTTAGATACTCTGCAAGAACATAATATAAAAGGGACTTTCTTTGCTACCGGTAAATTCGCTCAACAAAATCCGGATTTAATAAAACAGATTGCAGCCCAAGGCCATGAAATTTTCAATCACACTTATTCGCATCCGCACTTAACTCAGGCAACTGATGAACAAATCAAAGAAGAATTTGATAAAACCGAACAGATAATTAGCGGCTTGACCGGCGCCGCCACTAAGCCATATTTCCGGCCGCCCTTTGGAGAACGCAGTGAACACGTTTTAAAAGTGGCAAGCGAACTTGGCTATCAATCGGTTTATTGGACGTTAGACGCCTGGGATTGGATGCCGGAAGCAACCGAAGCGCAGGTTAAAGACAGAATCTACTCAAGCCTAAAAAACGGCGCAATAATCTTAATGCATGTTGGCGATAATATAACGGGCAATATTTTAGACGAAGTTTTCACGAAAATTGAAAATGACGGGTATAAAATTGTAGGCTTGACAGAAGGGCTAAACTAGAGAGTCGTTGCGAGCGGATTTTGGCCGTTTAAACGGCCAAAATCCGCTTGGCAGTCCCGTAGGCAGCAACAGTCGGACGAGATTGCTTCGTCGCCCACACAAAATGCAGGGCTCCTCGCAATGACAATCCCCTCATGAAAATACTTTTTAAAATCACCGAGCAGAATTCTCGCCAACGCCTCGATAAATTTCTTACAAACCATTTTCCCAATTATTCCCGCGCCTTTTTGCAAAAACAAATTAAATCCGGCGGGGTTTTAGTCAACAGGCAAGTTAGAAAATCTAGCTATATTCTAAAAGAAAGCGATAAGATAGAAACAAAAATTTTACCACCTGAAAAAATTTCGCTTGAACCAAATGCTTCTTTAAAATTAAATATCATTTATGAAGATAAAGATGTAATCGTTATTAATAAACCGGCCGGCCTGACCACCCATCCCAGCCAAACCCAGAAAAGCGGCACCCTGGCAAACGCTCTGCTAGCCTATCATCCCCTTCTTAAAAATGTCGGCGAAGACTCAATGAGGCCTGGCATTGTCCATAGACTAGACAAGGATACTTCGGGATTGATGATTATCGCCAAAAATCAAAATGCTTTTGATCGCTTAAAAAATCAATTTCAGGAAAGGAAAGTAGTTAAAAAATATTTAGCTTTGGTTAATGGCCGTCTCGAAAAGCCAAGCGGTGAAATCAGAGCTTTTATCAGCCGCTCAAAGTCAGACCCAACAAGACAGAAAATCACTACTGTGCAAGAGGGCAAAGAAGCGATAACTCTTTATAAGGCCATAAAAGAGTATAAAAAGTTTACCTTGATTGAGGCCCGACCCAAAACCGGTCGAATGCATCAGATAAGGGTCCACTTAAAATGGCTCGGCCACCCAATTGTTGGCGACCAAAAATATGGCAATTTCATAGATTGTCCCCCAAACCTTAAGCGTCAGTTTCTACATGCCGCTTATTTGAAAATAAAACTGCCGGATGGCCAAACAAAAGAGTTCAATGCGCCCCTGCCAAAAGACCTTAATGATATTTTGCGCTCTCTTGAATAAAAATAGTATCTGTGCTAGAATTTCTTAATGATTCAATATATAATTTAAACAGCTCTAGAAAAAAGACTGTTTTTTAATTTGATATATGCCCAGTAATACAACTTCCAGTATATTCATAAAAGGAAGGGTGTTTCTGGGCTTACGGCTTCAAGGGTATCAACATCGAATACAAGAATCGGCGTTTAGCTCTGGAAGTTGATATACTGGGTATGACTAAAATGATTGAAGAACAACTTAAAAAAGACATCCCTGAAATCAGGCCTGGATATACAGTCGTAGTTCGCCAAAAAATAAAAGAGGCGGGCAAAGAGAGAATTCAGCCTTTTGAGGGTCTGGTGATTGCCAAAAAACACGGCTCTGGCATCAACGCAACTATAACCGTGCGTAAAATTTCTGGCGGCATAGGCGTGGAAAGAATTTTTCCAATCCATTCGCCGTCAATTGAAAAAATTTCAGTCGTAAAAAAATCAAAAGTTAGGCAAGCTAAGCTCTACTATTTTAGAGGCCGTTTCGGCAAAAGGGGTAAAATAAAGTCAAAAAGAGAAATTATTGTCCCAGAGGTCATTATTGAAAAAGCCCCCAAAGAAACGCCTGAAAATTAATTTCATCCTTGAGCGCGGGTGGCGCCTGCCTGCCTGCCGGCAGGCGGGGAATTGGTGCAAGCTTATGTTTGATGTATAACTAAGGCATCCCTAGAACGCGACATTTTGCCCAGGTGGCGGAACTTGGCAGACGCACTACCTTGAGGTGGTAGCGGGGCAACCCGTGCGAGTTCAAATCTCGCCCTGGGCACATCCGGGCGATTAGCTCAGTGGTAGAGCGACTCGTTTACACCGAGTAGGCCGTAGGTTCAATCCCTACATCGCCCACCCCCGCTAAACGGGGTTAAAGGCCGGCTAAGCTGGCCCACTCTTCCAAACTTATAGTATATATAGCGTATGGCTTATAGAAAAATCTATTATTAGCTATAAGCTATTAGCCATAAACTATTCCTGCCGGGGTAGCCAAGGTGGTTACGGCGCGGCTCTGAAAAAGCTGAGATGTCGGTTCAACTCCGACCCCCGGCACCATAATAAATTAAAAATTAAAAGTGAAAAATTAAAAATTTATGTATCAGAAATTTGCTTTGCAAATTTCTGATGAATTTTAAATTTTACTTTTTGATTTTTGATTTTTGAATTATTTCTGCGGGCGTAGTTCAGCAGTAGAACGTCTCCTTGCCAAGGAGAAGGTCGTGGGTGCGAAACCCATCGCCCGCTCAAAATTTACAAAGATAAATTTTGAGCGAGGCTCGCCCAAAGGGCGGCCCGCTCTTTATTTTATGTTCTATATTTATATTTTAAAAAGCCTGAAAGATCAAAGAACATATATCGGCTATACATCTAATCTTGTAAAAAGACTTACAAAACATAAGACAGGACAAGCCAAGGCTACGAAATATAGACTGCCCATGAAACTAATATTTACGGAAGCGTTCCAAACAGCGCGCGAAGCAAAGAAACGCGAGCGCTGGTGGAAGAGCGGCGCCGGTAGACGAAAATTAAAAGAAATATTCGATAGATAACAAAAAACTCCGCTTGGCGGAGTTTTTTGTTTGGTTAAAAAATAGATTTATCTCACCGCATCCTTTAGCGCCTTGCCAGCCTTAAACTTGGGAACCGTCATTGCCGGAATTTGAATTTTAGCGCCGGTTTTTGGATTAACTCCTTGGCGGGCGGCTCTTTTTGAAACCGCGAAAGCGCCAAAGCCGGTTAAAACAACTTTATCCCCTTTTTGCATGGCGGCTGTAATTACGTCTAGCGCTGACTCAAAACAATCAGCGGCTGCCTTTTTTGAGCAAGCGCATTTATTAGCCACTGCTTCGATTAATTGGTCTTTGGTCATATGTTTAATCGTCCACCGCCTACCGGCCGCCACCTACCGCCAAAAGCTGGCAATAGCCTAGCGCCGATTTACGATAGACAAAAAGAAAAAATCGACCTTTGCCCTATTAAAATAATCGCTTCGCGATTCCCGTTATATGGGATTTAACAAGGTTAATTTACTTCCACAACTTCTTTTATCTTCTCTATATTTTGAGCCAATCCCGTTTTGTCGTCAAGGGTAATTAAAACTGCATTCACCAAAACCGGGCCCGGCGCCAATTCCATTTTATATGGCATCTGCATTAAAAAGCGCTTGATAATTATATCTTTGTCAACGCCAAGCACCGAATCACGAGGCCCGACCATTCCGACATCTGAAATATAAGCAGTGCCTTGGGGCAAAATCCTGGCATCATCAGTCGCCACGTGAGTATGAGTGCCAAGCACTGCTGAAACCCGACCATCCAAATGCCAACCCATAACCACTTTCTCTGAAGTTGCTTCAGCGTGCCAATCAACGATAATCGCCGACACCATTTCCTTGCCCACTTCCTTGCTTAACGAATAATCCTCTAAAATTTCATTAACGCAGGAGAAAGGATCATTAAGCTGCTCACGCATAAAAATCCGGCCGATTAAATTAATCAGCAAGATTTTTTTTGACCTTAAACTAATAATCTCAAAGCCTCGTCCAGGGGTTTTAGCTGTCCAATTAGCCGGTCGCAAAACAGGCCAGTTTTTGTCTTCCAAAATTTCCACTGCTCCCTTCCCAGTAAAAACATGGTTGCCTGTGGTTATCCAATTAATTCCTGCGTCAATAGCTTCTTTCAGGCTCTCTTGAGAAATGCCTTTACCGTGAGCCAAGTTTTCTCCGTTGGCCAATATTAAATCTGGCTCAAATTTTTCTTTGAGTTCCGGCAAAATCTTTTTAATTGCCTGCCGGCCGGGCTTGCCGACAATATCACCAAAGAATAAAACTTTCATATCTGAAAATTTATTGCAATTAATTTCTAGAAATTTCTATTTATTTCAATGATCTTCAGAGACTTATTGAAATTTGCTCCGCGAAACTTATAGAAATTTATTATCTTATGCTAACGCGCATATTCCACCACCCTCGTCTCTCTGATTACATTAACTTTTATCTCGCCCGGGTATTTTAATTCTTCCTGAACCCGGTCAGCAATTTGACGAGCCAGTTTTCGAGCGGATAAATCATCAATTTTTTCCGGCTGGACAAAAATTCTGATTTCTCGGCCTGCCTGAATCGCGTATGACTTCTCCACACCTTCAAAAGAATTAGCTATCCCCTCAAGCTCCCCTAATCTTTTAAGATACGCTTCTAACGTGTCTTTTCTGGCTCCGGGTCGGGCGCTTGAAATTGCATCTGCGACCTGAATAATAACCGACTCTAAGCTTTCATGCGGGTATTCGTCGTGATGCGATTGCACTGCTTTGATAACTTCCTTGGAAACATTGAATTTTTCTAAAATTGTCTTGCCAATTTCTGTATGCGAACCCTGAATTTCATGGTCAATCGCTTTTCCGATATCATGCAAAAGCCCTGCTTTTTTCGCTAAAGAAGCATCAAGCCCAAGCTCAGAGGCGATGGCAGCTGATAAATGGGCTACTTCAACTGAATGCAATAAAACATTCTGCCCATAACTGGTTCTAAATCTTAAGCGGCCTAAAATTTTAATCAATTTTGAATCAAGCCCGGCCACGCCTGTGTCATAAGCTGCGGCTTCGCCTGCTTCTTGAATCTTTTGGCCTATTTCTTCTTTGGCTTTTTCCACTGCTTCCTCAATTCGTGCCGGCTGGATGCGGCCATCAGCCATTAATTTTTCCAAAGCCAGCTTAGCAATCTGCCGCCTTATCGGGTCAAAGGCAGAGATAACAATGGCTCCTGGCGTATCGTCAACTAAAACTTCAACGCCAGTCAATTTTTCTAATGTTTTAATATTCCTGCCTTCCTTGCCAATAATTCGGCCTTTTAAATCATCGGAGGGCAACTCAACTGAAGTAGTTGAAACTTCAGCCACTTGTGAGGCCGCAAAACGCTGCATGGCTAAAGTAATAATATCTCGGGCTTTTTTCTCCAGGGCCTCGCGGCCGTCATCTTCTAATTTTTTAATCCGCTCAAATAAAACATCCTGAAATTCTTTTTCTGTTAAAGTTAGCAGTTCCTTTTTTGCTTCTTCCTGGGAAAGCTGGGCAATACGCTCCAAGCTTTGTTTTTGCTGTTCGCTGAATTTTTCAAGCTCCTGTTTTATTTGTTTTACTTTTTCTATTTTATCATTTAATTCCTGCGCCCTTCTCTCTGCCTCTTCGTTTTTTCTGTCCAAGGCCTGCTCTCTTTTTTCCAGACGCTCTTCGGTCTTAACAAATTGCTGCTTTCTTTCTTTTTCTTCTTTTTCTAGATCTTCGATTGTCTGAACCGCTTTTTCCTTTGCTTTAAGCAGGGTTTCTTTTGCTTCTTGTTTGGCCTGCTCGGTCATTTTAGCTAATTTTGACTCAATCGTGCCAGCCTGTTTTTTGGCAATGGTTTGGCGAGCCAGATAACCTAAAAAAGACCCAATTACTAGGGCCCCCAGAGCAATAAGTAAATACGCTAAATAAGTTTCCATAGTTAGAGCTTTTAAAGCCCCAACCGCTAATTAAACCAGCAAGATTATTCTTTGCTTTTGATAATCTTGTCTACCAATCCGTATGCCTTAGCCTCTTCTGCGCTCATATAGAAATCGCGGTCTGTATCTTTCTCAATCTTTTTGATGTTTTGGCCTGTGTGCTTGGCGATAACCTGATTCAGCTTATCTTTGAGCTTGATAATTTGTCTGGCCGCAATATCAACATCAACTGCCTGGCCTTCGGCGCCGCCCATAACCTGGTGCAGGAGCACTTGAGAATTTGGCAGCATAAAGCGTTTGCCTTTTGCGCCAGCGGTCAAAAGCACAGCTCCCATGCTGGCTGCCACCCCTACGCATATGGTTGCGATATCTGGTTTAACATATTGCATTGTGTCATAAATTGCCAAACCAGAATAAACCACGCCGCCCGGAGTGTTGATGTAAAGAGTGATATCTTTTTTGGAGTCCTGGCCTTCCAGGAATAAAAGCTGGGCGATAACCGTGTTAGCTACCGCATCGGTAATCGGGCTACCCAAAAAAATGATCCGCTCTTTTAAAAGGCGGGAGTAGATATCGTAGGCGCGCTCGCCAAACTGCGATTTTTCTATCACTGTTGGAATCAAATTCATAGAATCTGGATTGATTCAAAAAATTTAATTAATGGCTGGACCAAAAAATTAATTAATAGTTTAATGGTTTTCTAAAAGCTGAAAAACTTTTTCATTTTTCAGCACGCCTTCAGTATAAACTTTTAACTGCTCAATGTCAATGTTTTTTTGCGCGTGCTCTGGGCTTTTAAAATGCTCTAAGGTTTTATTAACTTCACTAGTCAGATCCTCTTCGCTGACGCTAATATTTTCCTGCTTTGCGATCTCCTGCAAAACCAAAAACGCCCTAACTCTTTGCTCTGCTTTTGGTTTAAATTCTTCTATTATTTCGGACTCTTTTTTCTGGATTTTTTCGATATATTGAGAGTAGTCTAGGCCAAGCTGGTTAATTTTGGCTTTTAATTCATCCAGCATTCTTTGAGTCTCTCCAATAATTAAAATATCTGGTATTTCCATTTCAGACTTTTTGGCAATTTCATCTAATACTTTTGCCCGCCAATTATCTTTCTCCTGCATTTGTTTCTCCATTAACAAACCTTCTTTGATGTTTTCTTTTAAAGAGTTAATATTTTCAAAATTGCCAAGGCTTTTCGCAAAATCATCAGAAAATTCCGGGATTTCTGACTCCTGGACCAAATTCATCTTTGCCTTAAAATTAACTATTTTGCCGGCTAGATGTTTATGCGAAAAGTTTTCTGGAAATAATATATCAAATTCTTTTTCTTCTCCCTCTTTCATTCCAATAAGATTGTCCTCAAAACCCGGAATAAACTGGCTTTGGCCAAGAATGGCCGGATGATTTTTACTGGCTAACTCTGCTAGTTTTTGCCCTTCGCAACTGCCCTCAAAGTCAATCTCCACCCTATCCCCCGCGGCGGCGGGCCGGTTAACAGTTGAATACTTAGCTCGTGATTTCAAAAGCCAGCTAATAGATTTTTCTATTTCTTCTTCTTCGACTTTAACCTCTTTCTTATCTTTTTGAAAATCCTTAGCGATTTTTTTATAATCAGGTGACTTCACTTCGGGCATAACAGCGACTCTGGCTCTAAATTCAAAGGGGTTGTCTTTGGCGATTTTTGTTACGCTGATTTCTGGTTTGCCAATGGCAATAATATTTTTATCCATAATCGCGCGGACATAGCATTTGTGCACGCAATGTTCGGCTGCCTCTTCTAGAATTTTAGCCAAACCGATTTTTTCTTCGACTAGGCTAAAAGGCGCTTTACCGGGCCTGAAACCTTCAATTTTTAAATCCCGCGAGAATTCTTGCGCCGCCTCATCAATAAATTCCTGCCATTCTTCAGTTGGCACTTCAATCTTTAGCTCTATTTCTGATTTTGGGAGTTTAGCTATTTCTGTTTTCATGAAATTATAATGCGAACTCTGCGAATGTTATGCTAAATATGTAAACCGCTAAAATTGACAAAATTTATAGTTATTGATAATATGCTACATTGGTCAAAATCTTTCTTTTTAGGGGGACGGAAATGTTGGACAAAAAAAGCGAAATTCTTATTGTTCCTAAAGAAAAGGCTTTAGAGCCGGATTTCTTCGAGGCTTTAATGGATTTTCAATACGGCGAGGAGGTAAAATCAGAGGAGGGACTCAAAAAAATGGAAACGCTCGCCGAGGCTAAAACAGATGATATAAAAAATAATTAGCGCCGGATAAAAACTAATGTCGAACCAGCCCGCAAGGACTGGTTTTTATTTCTTAAATGTTTAACTGCGCATGTGAAAAAATAACCAGAGAATAAAGCCGGGGCTAGCGTTTTATCCCGTCTTGCATGAAAAAATTTTAAGACAAAATAGAAATGAGCGGATTTTATTTCGCAATAGCGCAAAAATAGTAAGAAAATCGCGGCGAGCGAGGCGTGAAGAAATTGCTGAGCAACGAGCGAAACGAGGAGTTTACGAGGCGATTTTAGCCGAGCGAGCCCGATTTTCTATATTTTTGACGCGTGCGAGAGTTTTTTGCCTACTTTTTGTCGGCACAAAAAGTAGGTCATTTGAAAAAAATTATACCAAAAAACTCACAATCAATAACGCCACAATATTCAATATCTTTATCATCGGATTAATCGCTGGCCCGGCTGTGTCTTTATACGGATCTCCTACTGTATCGCCAGTCACAGCCGCCTGATGGGCAAAAGAGCCTTTCCCGCCAAAATTTCCTTCCTCAATATATTTTTTCGCATTATCCCAAGCGCCGCCGCCAGAAGTCATTGAAATAGCCACAAATAGTCCAGTGATAATTGAGCCAACTAACAATCCGCCAATTGCTTTTGGACCTAAAGCCAGGCCGACTAAGATCGGAGCGGCTACCGGCAAAAGAGCAGGAATAATCATTTGCTTTATCGCTGATTTTGTCACAATATCAACGCAAACGCCGTATTGAGGCTTAGCCTCGCCTTCCATAATTCCTTTGATATCCCTAAATTGCCGACGTACTTCATTAACTACTGCCGCCGCCGCCTTGCCAACTGCCTGCATAGCTAGAGAGCCAAATAAATAAGGCAGGAGTCCGCCAAGAAATAAACCAACCAAAACCTTCGGATCACTTAATTCAAAAACTATATCCCTGCCAATACGAGAAGCAATTTCCTGGCTGAAAGAAGCAAATAAAACCAGAGCCGCTAGCCCCGCCGAAGCAATGGCATAACCCTTGGTGATGGCTTTGGTCGTGTTGCCGACTGAGTCAAGCGAATCAGTCACTTTTCTGACATCCTCTGATAAATTAGACATCTCCGCGATTCCGCCAGCATTATCGGTAACTGGCCCAAAAGAATCAATTGCCACAATCATTCCAGCCATTGAAAGCATGGCCAACGCAGCAATTGCCACCCCATAAATGCCGGCCAAATTAAACGAGGCTAAAATCCCAACAGCAATTAAAATAACGGGCAAAACAGTTGATTGCATAGAGACCGCCAGGCCGGTAATAATATTTGTGCCATGGCCAGTAGTTGAGGCTTGAGCAATGCTTTTAACTGGTTTAAATTTCTTTGAAGTATAGTATTCAGTTATTAAAACCATGCCGCCAGCTACTGCTAAACCAACTAAAGCAGCCAAATAAAGTTTTAATCCGTTAAAACCAGAAATTCCATTACCGATTCTTGTCATAAACGGATAAAAAGCTGCGGCTGAAAGAACGCCAGCCACAATTAATCCTTTGTATAAAGCACCCATAATATTTTGCGATTTTCCAAGTTTAACAAAAAATGTTCCCAAGATAGAGGCCAAAATCGCAATGCCGCCCAAAAGCAAGGGCAGCGCAATAGCCAGGCTTGAACCATTGAAAACTAAATTTCCAAGAATCATTGCCGCAATAGCGGTTACAGCATAAGTTTCAAAAAGATCAGCTGCCATACCAGCGCAATCGCCAACATTATCGCCGACGTTATCCGCAATAACCGCCGGGTTTCTTGGGTCATCTTCTGGAATTCCGGCCTCAACCTTGCCGACTAAATCCGCGCCGACATCCGCTGCTTTGGTAAAAATTCCGCCTCCGAGCCTAGCAAAAACAGAGATTAAACTGCCGCCAAAACCTAAGGCGACCAAAGCTGATAAATCTTTGGTAAACCAGTAAAATAAAGTTACTGAAAGTAATCCCAAGCCAACTACCAATAAGCCGGTCACTGTTCCCCCTTCAAAAGCTATCTTTAGGGCTGGCTTTAAACCGCTTTTGGCAGCTTGAGCTGTTCTGACATTAGCCCTGACAGACACATTCATGCCGATATAGCCGGTCAAAGCCGAGGCAAAAGCGCCAATTAAAAATCCCAAAGCCGTATTAAAATTAAAAGTAAAATAAAGCGCGACAACAATTATTGCCGCCACCAAACCAATGGCTTTATATTGCCTGTTTAAATAAGCGGCTGCCCCCTCTTTTATCGCCTGCGCGACTTCAATCATCTTTCCCTCGCCAGCCGGCTCCTTATTAACTCGCCAGACCAGAAAAAGCGCGTAACCGATGCTAGCCAAGCTAGCTAAAAAAGCAAAAAGCTCTATGGACATACTTTTTTAGAAAAATTATAAATTTATACGAGATAGGGCTTGAGAAAATTAATCAGCCCGAAAGCCGTATAGATTAACAATCTAAATTAATTATTCGAATGGGCGCATTCGTGTAGAATTTGCGCTATTCGGATGCAATTATTCTTCTTTTATTTTTTTGTTTTTCTTGGAAATTTTTTTCTCTTTCTTTGGTTTTTCGGTTTTTTCTTCTTTCGCAACTTCGGCTTTCTCTCCTTCTGGAACAACTTCGGTTTTATTCTCTAATTTTTCTTCTGGAGCATCTGCCGCAGCTTCTGTTGGCGCCTCCTCTGTTTCTTCAACTTTCTTGCCGCCTGACAAAACATCTATCTTCCATCCGGTTAATCTGGCGGCTAATCTAACATTCTGCCCTTTTTTGCCGATAGCCAAAGAAAGTTGTTCTTCCGGCACCTGCACTTGGGCTATTTTTTGATTATTATCAATGTCTACATTTAAAACCTTAGCCGGCGCCAGGGCATTAGCAATAAACTTGGCCGGATCTTCTGACCATTCAATAATATCTATTTTTTCGCCTCCAAGCTCGTTTATCACTGCCTGCACTCTTGTGCCCCGCTGGCCAACACAGCTACCAATCGGATCAATTTCTGACTCGGTTGAAGCCACAGCCACTTTAGAGCGCGAACCGGCTTCTCTGGCAATTGATTTTATTTCTACTGTGCCTGAAGCAATTTCTGGCACTTCTAATTCAAAGAGTTGGCCAATCATTTTAGGATGGCTGCGCGATAAAATAACACCCGAACCCCGTGAGTCTTCCTGAACTTCCAAAATCAAAAAACGCAATCTCTGGCCCGGACGATAAAATTCCCCCTGAATTTGCTCTTCAGGGAAAAGCACACCGACAGTCCGACCAATATCAACAAAGGCCGCTCCTCTTTCAATGCGCTGGACAACCCCGGAAATAACCTCTCCTTCTTTGCCTTTATACTCTTGGTAAACCGCTTCTCTTTCTGCTTCTCTGATGCGCTGAATAATAACCTGCTTGGCAGTTTGAGCCGCAATTCGGCCAAAGTCTCCATGGGCTTCAATATCAAAAGATAATTCTTCGCCGGGCTTTATTTTTTTATTTATTTTTTTCGCTTCTTCAAGCATTATATGTTTATCCGGGTTAAACCGCACCTTCCTTATCTCCCCCTCTTTAAGCTCTTTCTCTTCTATTTCTTTCACCTCACCTTTGCCTTCCAGTTCCGCTGCTATTTCTTCCTCGCTTTTTATCATTGATTCGTCAACCACCAATTTAATTTCAAGCATTTTCACATCGCCAGTTTGCAAATTAAACTCGGCCTTGATATTTTGGCCTTTGTGACCGTAGTCCTTTTTATAGGCGGCGGCAATCGCCATCTCAATAGTTTCTACGACTTTTTCTTTAGAAATGCCTTTTTCCTCGCAGATTTGGTCAATGGCGAGGTTGAATGATTGTTTGTCCATGGATTTTATGATTATTGATTATAAACAAAGGCCCGTTTCCACGGGCCCATCGTTCGTTCCTGTCTAACCTGTTATTTAAAGGGTATCATAAAATGATTTTTTTTGTCAACACCAAAGAAATAAGCCAGACAAATGCCTGGCCTATAATTATGCGAAATACAAGGCGCCTGATCCTCTAGGGGGAGAGCGCCGCCTGAGCAACCCCATCATCTGATATTACGGGATTACCGGCCAAATCGTAGTAATACTCTATCTCGTCATCCAAGTCCCCTTGGCACGAACTACACAGAAAATCGTCATTCACGTCTTCGGCGCCGCACTGCAAACATCCACCCTTGTAAAATCTGGTCATGACCGTTCTCCTTCTTTCTTGTGTGAAAATTATGTGAAAATATATCAGATACCCATAAAAAGATGCTTGACCTTTTGTTGTTTTAAATAAAAATTATAGAAAGAACAATCTATAATACATTCTAATGAATACTTCTTGTTCTGTCAAATCAAAACCTATCGCGACCAAACCGCATTTTCGTGATGCCTGATTTTTGATGAACCGTCAGCGATATTAAATTCTATAGCCACCACATCAATTTGCCAAGGAATTTCTGGTTTGATATGTTTTGTTTTTAAAAAACTATGAGCTGATTTAATCAGCCTTTTTTGTTTAAAAAAATTAACATTCTGCTCGGCTTGAGCCTCAAATAGCGCCTCGGCCTGATTAATTGTTTTAACTTCTACAAAAACAATCGCTTCTGTTTTTTTAAAAATTTTGCCGCTGGTTTTCGCCGCTATAATATCAAGCTCGCCAAACGGACAATGCCAATTGCGGCCTAAAATTAAATAACCTTTTTCTTTTAAAAAATTAGCTGCTGTTTCCTCCCCTATTTGCCCTAAAACTTGTTTTTGCGTTTTCATAGAATAATGCGCTGGCGTTTAATATAAGATTGTCAACCGGGAGGCAGGAATAATTATATTTTTCTGCATCGGGTTGGCTTATGGGGTCTACTTGAGGCGCGAGCGCCAATCAAATAAAGGCGTGCAGAAAAATATAATTATTCCTGCCATTCCGCTACGAATCCCAGCAAAAAACCTCTCCTAAAAGAGAGGTTTTATTGATAGTAAACTTCAAATCATTAAGGGGTTGTCGTCGCATTGCCAGATTTCTTTTCCAACTGCTTAATTATCTTTGTCATCTGGGTCAATTTCTGATGAGCTTGCTTGAGATATTGATTGGCTTCCTTAACTAGCTTATGGGCTTCCTGAATAATGGTCGTCCCATTATCGCCATCTGAAATCCCATTAACTTTCGTTTTAGCCTGCTGATATTTTTCTTTGGCAGAAGCAATTTTAGTCTTAAATTCTGCCAGCAAAGTTTCAAGCTGGGAAACATCTTTGCCCGCCGCTTTCAGCTCGCTGATTTTTGTTTCTAGGCGCGAGGCAAAAATTTCTGATTTTGCAGCGATGTATTTTAAACGAGCGGCCAAAATAAGCACGGTCTGGATTCTGGCTCTAATGTGAATTCTATTTTTCCAGCGCTCCTGTATGGTTTGCTTAAGTTGTTTCAGCTGTTCTGTCGTAGCGTTTTTAATTTCGTTCTTTTTTGCCTGAAGCCAGGTGATTTCTGTGTTTATATCAGCCAAAATTTCCGCTCTGTCAGCCTCGTCAATATTATTGACATTAGACGCCTTATTTTTCATCGCCTCAAGATATTTAATCATTGAGTCAATGGTGTTTTCCAGATATTTTTCTGCTCTTTCGCGAGTCTGCTCTTTGGTTTTTTCTTGTTTTGCCGCATCTGTGCTGCTGGCATTTTTTAGTTGGATTCTGGATGCCTGATAAAGCCGCTTGGCTTCCTGGGCTTCTCTTGCTTCTCTTAAATAATCCTCCTTAGCTTCTAGATACTTGGCACGAGATTCTTCGTTCTGCTGTTTTAGATTTGTTGTATTCGCTAAGGCAAAATTAAAAGACAGAAAGCTTAAAGTAATTGTCAGAACAATAAATTTTATAGCTATTTTTTTCATTATTTGGTTTATTCGTATGGGCGTAATTCGTGTGGAATTTTACGCCATTCGGATGCTAAAATTCTAAATTAGCTAAATCACTCTCAATGGCATTCAAAGAAGCATCGGCATCAAGCGCGGTTAGATCCGCCAAGTCCTTATCAAATGATGTTAGCTCTTGGCTTAATTCTTGATCAAATTCTGTGACGCTGGCAGACTCAATTTTAATAGATTGCCAAGGAGATTTTTCTGTTCCCTGAGTCAGCGGCTCCTGGCTTTTTTGCCAGACTAGAAAAAAAACCACTGCGGCAGCGGCTAAAACAAGAAGAATGAATATAAATGATTTCGTTTTCATATTACTTTAATAATAGACTATCCGTATTTTTTGACAAGAGAGATGTGGATAACTTAGAAAATAATTGCACTGGTGTCACAGAAATTATTATTCTCCTCCGGCAATTTCCAGCACCGCTTCAAGCGCGGATGGCAATTCCTTGATTCCACTGCTTCCGCTAAAATGCTCTTTTCCGCGTTCAATCATAATTTTTGCCCCTAGCTTGCTTTCAAAAATTTTTACATCTGAAATCGGGACGAAGGGGTCGCTGTCAGAAAAAATGGCAATGAATTTATTTGAATGGGACTTAATCTGGTCCCAATCCATAAAGGCTTCCAACCATGGCTTGGCAATTCCTGCGTCTTCATCGGTTTCAAATGCCTCATCCGTAAGATGAATCCATCCTGCCAAAAAGACAGCTCCGCCGATTTTTCTGTCTTTAGGCAAAGATTCCAAATACCGCAAAATGGTTTGGGCTCCTATTGAGTGTCCAAAAAGAATAGTATTTTCGTCTGGCACGCCAACCTGTTCTTTGAGATATTGAACCCAGGTCTCTATTCGCGGCTTCGCTGGGTCTGGCATTGATGGATTAAAAACTTCGAAACCCCTATTTTGTAATTCCTTTTTCAGCCAAGGGAAAATCCCCTCTTCAGGATGACCATCCCAGCTATGAATTATGAAGACTCGTTTTTGCATAAGAGATCTTATCGGCCTTTATTTTAAAAGCAGCATGACTGCCTCATATTTTTTCTTTAATAATTTTTTAGAATTTTTAAAACGCAGTTGTTGCCATTTATTTTGCAATTTTTTTCTGACAGAATCTTTTGCTTCGCCCTGATTTTTTCCTTCATAAATGAAGGCGGCTTTAAAAATGCCGCTGATATTGTCGAAATTGCTCATCGTATCCGCTTCCGCGACTATTTGCTCCTCAAGGCTGCGCCTTTTATTTTTGACGGAGCCACGGTGATTAAGAATACATTTTTTAACAATTTCAATTTTTGGGGCCGGATAATTCAATTCTTTCAATATCTTTTCCGCGATTCTTGCGCCTGTTATGTGATGGTCTTGCCTGCCGTTAATAATTGCACCGATATCGTGCAACCAGGATGCGATTAAAATAACTTCCCTATCTGCCCTTAATTCATCGGCCAATTGGCCGGCGTATTTGGCCATCGGCAAAAAATGGAATGCAAAAGGCTCCTTGCCGTATTTACTTTGCGGCTTTTTACATTCCGCTTCAACGAATTTTTTAATTTTATTAACGACCATCATGGTGGACCCGAGGGGAATCGAAACCCCGCCTCAGCAATGCACCCCGCACTTAAATTTAACTGTGGAGACACCGGGAGTCGAACCCGGACCTCGGCAATGCGAATGCCGCGTAATGCCATTTTACTATGTCCCCATAAATTTAGTGCGGGGTAAAAATGCCGCGCCTGCCCCGCACCAATCTGCCCTGCGGATTTGGTACTGGGGTTTTACCACTGAACTACGGGCCCGCAAAAATTTTTATTAAATCCCGATTGAATTTTTTATCCTTTCCGCCTCTTTTTCTAAAATCTCGCTATCTTCGTATTCTCCGCTATGAGCAGTAAAGCCGCCGTAACTTGGTTTTTTCTGGTCTAAATGTAAATTAATAAATAACTCCTCGCCCCTTTTTTGCGCAAAGATATGGAATCTTGGATAATCCGCTCCGCTTAATCTCATAGCAAAACTCTCCTCCCCTGTTCTTTGGTCCCTACCTAAAAAACCATAGCTGGCGCGGCGCATCAGATTTAAAGGCGTGTCTTTTATATTTTTGAAAACCAGTTTCATTGATTTATGTATAACACAAAAAACTCTTTTTAAAAAGAGTTTTTTGTGTTATCAAGTTAGTCCCCTTTTTCTATTTGCTCACGCTCTAATTTTCTAATTTTTGCCCGACGCAGAAAGTCATCAGGGAACTCTTCCATTTTTCTAACACCGAAAGCTTTTATTGTTGAATCTTCTTTTTCTCCAGCAACCATTACTTTATCACCTGCTTCAATGTTTTTCCCATTAGGAAAGCTAGCTTTTGGCGAAATAATAACTTTTAAATTTTGCCCTTTTTGAGTTTTGATTTCTATAATACCTTCACTCGAAGTAGACACAATGCCAATATCTGCTCCGGGAGGCAAAGCCTTCTGGTTCTGATAAAACGCGCCGACAAAAGGAAGGTGGCCTTCTTGAGCCGAATTATATAAAGCGGTATGCAAAGAAGTCTTGGCAACGACTACTCCGCCGCCAACGATTAATAAAGCGACTATTAAAAACGAATAAATAAGCGGCCGATGATAGGCAAAAGAAAAATTTCTTACAAACATTTCAAGAACGATGACAAAAAACAGGCTGACTAAAATTAGGATCCAGGGCAGCGAGAAAAGAAAGAACTTTAATCCCCCTAAACCAAAAATAGGGAGCAGCAACGCTCCGCTGGCCCGAAGATAAAAAGCAACCAGACTCGCGATAAAAAGAGAAATTATAAAAATAATAAAAATCCCGAAAATAACGAGGCCGCCTTTTAAAATAAAATATGACTTTGGCCGCATTTTAATCTCGCCGCTTTTAATTTTTTCAACAACGCGCGATCTTAATGGATTTTTTTCTAACTTATTATTCATATGGGGTGCCGTTGGATTTTTCACAAACATTTTTTATTAATTCCTTCCCTCTTTTTAATCTAACGCCAACAGTTGAAATCGGAATACGCAAGATATCAGCGATTTCTTTGTAATCTAACTCTTCAAAATAATAAAGGATGAGAGGCTCTTTGTATTTTAAATCAAGGCCCTTGAGACACTTATCAATTAATTTTCTTGTTTCTTGAAAATTTGCTTCTTTATCAGCCTGTTCTTTTGCAATGGGATGAGGAAAAAAAATATCGGTGCCAAAAAACAGCAGAGGCTTCTTTTTCCTTAAGACATTAACGAACTCATTGTGGGCAATGCGGTAAAGCCAAGGAGAAAATTTCTTTGACGAGTCAAAACTACGAATGTTTTCATAGGCTTTGAGAAACGCTTCCTGAACCACATCTTCAACCCCTGCTTGGTCTCCGCTAAGGAATCTTCTGCCATAACGTTTTAATTTTGCCTCATATCGCTTGACCAACAAGCCGAATGCCTCAATGTCGCCTGACTGCACAAACCGCGCAATTTCCTCGTCAGTTTTTTGCGTTTCTCTCATTGATTGAGGTTTATATTTATTACACTTAAAAAAGATTAATGTTTCATCTGGCGGCGATTCTTTCCTTAACCGCCTTGCTTTCCAATTCTCTAATCGCATCAGCCGCAATCCATTTGGCGGCTTTGGAATTAATCTTTTGAATTTCTTTAGCTATTCTTATCGCCTCTATATTTAAACTTCTATTTCGCTTGCCAATCTGGCGCAAAGCCCAATTAATTGCTTTCTTGACATAATTTCGCTCATCAGTTGAATTTTTTTTAATCAACGGGAAAAACTTTTTAAAGCTGGCGTCAGACGATTTTTTATCATGCCAGGCCAGGCATGCCATCAATGCAAACCCTGCCCGTTTCTCAAATTCTTTTTGCCGGAGTTTTATCAAAAAGATTCATACAGACCTGATCGCAAACATCCCAGGAATCAAAATCGCGAATCCATTTGTCCATTTGCTTCTCGCTGACTTTGTCAATTTCGTCAATCATGCTGGCCAGAATTTTTGCCTCGTGAATTCCGGATTTCCAAAGCTCTTGGGCGAGTTTATGCCTGCCCGCCGTAGGTTTAGCGAAGGCGGGATTTTTACCAATCTTTTTAGCCAAAGCCCGTAAATTAGGCACTGAAACCCCTAGAGTATTTTTTGAATTTATCCCAAACCTCGCCATGCCCGCGATATTTTTGGGGTTGGAAAGAGATTTTAGTTTTTTGATAATTTCATTATAGGTCATTTTTATTTGTCGAATTTAATAAAGTACTGCTTAGGCTTTGACTCTTGTTCTAGTATTAAATTCCAACCAGGGTCAACTTCTGAAATCCGCCTCAGGGTATTCCCATCCTTGAATAAAGGATTGATAATTCTAGATTTACAAAAAACCTCTGCGTCATAGTTTTGAAAATCATTAATCGCGCCAATCTTCCCTTGCATTCGCTTAAATAATAAATTCAGCCCTTCATCTTGATTATGATATTTTTCTATCTTTAAGAGAACAATTGAATCAGTCGCATAAAGATCGTTTTCGTTTATATAACCCTTCTGTAAGGCGTGTCGCAAATAATCGCCTACCGCTCTAAACATCAAAGCCGAAGGGAATCCCGCATACCATTCTCTATTCAACCCCAAAAATAATTCCGCATATTTTTTTGCGCTTTCAAAACTATTAAAAACCCAGTTGCCATCTTCGGCAATCAGATGATCCAAAATATAATTCTTATCAGTTTCGTTAATCACCCCAAAGATGATAGCTGTTTTTAAAGAATAATCTATTCTGTCGGCGCAAAGATCCGGTAAACTTTTTTCTTTTAAAGGAAAATTTTTGTCATCCAGAATATACTCCAAATCAAAGTTGTATTTCTTAAGAATCTCAGGGATTTCCGTCCTTCTCACAAAGCTCTCAAAAAGATTATCTTGGTGATTATGCTCTTTTTCTGATCCGCAATCCAAAACATAATCAATACAATGAGAAAAAGCGGAATGAGAAACATCATGTATTAAACCTGCAATCTGCTCCTCAATTGATGCATTATATTTTTTTAATAACAAATAAACGCCGAGCGAATGAGCAAAACGGCTGTGGTCATATTCGCCGACATAAACGTCAGGATTTTTCCAAAGAGGCCTGTAGCCGGCCTGATCTATGTCTTTTAATCTCTGAATCGCCGGACTTTTTATTAATTCCAAAACTACCGGTTCATCAATTTCAAATTTGCCATAAACTCGGTCTGTGTATTGCATAATTTAATATTACTTAGTCGGGCCGCCGGGAATTGTTCCGATGGCAAAGCCATCGAGAATCCTCGATATCAAACAAAATCAAAGATTGATGATATCGGGAAACCAGGTCTTCACGCACCTTCACCCCGTTAGATTTTTTGGTCGGGCTGCGGGGATTTGAACCCCGACTAAATCCTCCCGAAGGACTCGTGCTACCGTTACACTACAGCCCGAAATATATAACGGGGCGAACATGCGCCTGCCTGCCGGTAGACAGGTACTACCGGTATACTATGCCCCGTATTTAATTTAAAATAGCCTGTCCCCCATTTTAATATTATGCCTGCCTGCCCAGCCAGCATTAACTTCCAAAACTTTATTAATTTCCTGACTGGGATTATAAACTTTTAATTCTTCTGAATCGCTTGCCGGCGCGGGAACATCTTTTGTAATATCAACTATTTTATCGCCATCTACCCATATCAAATCCAGTGAAAATTTCATTTCTTTCATCCAAAACCCGTAAATCCCTGATTCATCAAAAATAAAAAGCATGCCTTCGTTTTCTGTCAAAGGATCCCTGCCAGAAAGACCCTTTTTGCGTTTTTCGGCTGTATCCGCAATTTCCACACTAATTTTTTGGTCGCCAACAATAATTTCTTTTTGCGCCATGTCAGCCGGCCTAGATTTTTCAGGTAAAACTTGACTGTAAAACTGGGGTCTTTTAACAAAACCAAAAATAATTAAGGCGGCGACAACAACAAAAATTAAAAAAATAGAAAATTTATTCACAAACTATGGAATTATTTTTTCGGTTATTTTTGATAAAAAATCTATTAGCTCTTTATCTTTTTTCATTTTTTCAATTTCAGCGATAACTTTTTTTATTATTTCTTCGCTGACAATTTGCCGCACATAAGTTCTGTAATTTTGCCTTAAAATATAGTCAGCGGTTAAAGAATAATAGAATTTTATTTTTTCACGCGGTATATTAAGCGCTGTGCCAGAACCCGGATTTTGAATAATCTTTACATATTTTGGCAAATTGTCAATTTTTTTATAATCCAGCGAGTCTTGGATAATTTTTGCCGCAACCGCGAAAATCATTTTATCGTTTCTA
>JACQXN010000003.1 GCA_016208745.1 Candidatus Portnoyibacteriota bacterium
GGGTTATAAGTATAACCTTTCTGATGTCCATTCGGCCATTGGCCTAGTTCAGCTTCAAAAACTTGAGAAAAATTTAAGAGCCAGAGAAAAATACGCCAAACTTTATGATAAGGTGCTTGGCGATATTGAAGGTGTCTCTTTTCAGGATAAATTTGATCAAAGACATATCCGCCACGCCTTACATCTTTATCTTATAATTTTAGATCCGGAAAAATTTAAAATCGGCCGAGATGAGATAGTGATGAAATTAAGAGATGAAGGAATCTTCGCCGTGGTTCATTATAAGCCCCTGCATCTACACAAATTTCATCGGGAAAAATTTGGCTATAAAGAAGGTGATTTTTCGGTGGCCGAAAAGATCGGCGCCAATATTATAACTTTGCCCCTTTTGCCGTCTGCTGGTCCGGCCATTGCCAAACGCGTGGCCGAAACAACAAAAAAGGTTTTATTGAAATATAAAAGGTAATCTTTTATGAAAAACGTCTCTACGGGAGAATTGATTTTTTTGAGCGTCGTAGTCGCGGCGGTCATTTTTTGTTTTGCCATTATCTATTCGGGGTTCTCTTTTATTGGCAGCGATGCGACATTTTATTCGGTGCTTGGAAAAAATCTTTTGGAGGGCAGGGGATTTACGATAAACGGTATTCCTCATACGATCTTTTCTCCCTTTTTGCCTTTTGCAATCGCTGGTTTTTTGGCGGTTTTTGGAGACCTTTATTTTGCCGCGCATTTGGCAACAGCTTTTTTTGCGCTTATTTCTTTCCCTTTGCTTTACTTTTTTGTTAGGCACCTAACCTCAAAAAGGACAGCGGTTCTGGCGACTCTCTTTTTTGCGCTAAACGGCACTTTTATTTGGATAAGTATTGTTATGCCAAACGCCGAAATTCCGGCAATGTTTTTTGGGGTTTTAATTGCTTTGGCGCTTTTTGAGCTTTCTTATCTAAAGGATTTTTCAAAGAAAGGCTTTGTTTGGTCGGCGATTCTTGGTCTAGCGATTGGCATTGCTTATATAACACGGCCCGAATATTTCTTTTTTATATTCCCGGTTCTTTTTTATCTTTACTTTATTTATAGAAAGATTTTTTCGCCAAAAAAAATCGCAATTATGCTTTTGATAGTTTTTGCCGGCTTTTTTATAATTTCTGCCCCGTATATAAATTTCTTGCATAAAAATTTAAACCAGTGGACATTTAGCGGCCGTTTAAGCGGACAGCTTCTTGAGCAAAGCGGAGTGGACGTTTATAAGGTTGAAGATACAAGTAGTAAAATTACTTCTGATGCAGTCGCACCGCCTCAAATAAAAGAGAGCGCCCTGAAATATTCTCTCAAGAATTTATATCCTTTAACCAAGCAGTATTTCGATTCGTTTTTAAATATGGAGCGCTCATTTATGCGGCTTTGGGGATTTTTTGGCATTATGCTTTTGGGCATCGGGCTTTTGGAATTTATCCTCAAAAAAAGGTTTAAGGAGCTCGCCATATTTTTTATTTCTATCTTGCCGATTTTTTTTATCGCTTTCGCTGTTGATAAAAGATATATCAACCATTTAGTCCAGATTTTTTTTATTCTTGATATTTTAATGGCGGTCGGTTTTTGGGTCGCTTATGATAAAATTGTTTCTGTCTTTAATTTAGGCAAAAAGAAAGCCGCAGCGCTTTTAATTATTGCGTCAGGCTTTATGATTTTTTATCTCTTTTTTCCCGCTTTGCAAAATTATCTTTTTTTGCCCAAAGACTATAACGAAAAAGAATTTAGAATAATGGGTCTTTGGATGAAGCAGAATATTCCCAATATGGAAAATGAGATGGTTATTACTCGTAAACCCGATACTATTTTTTATTCCGGCGGCCTTTTTCAGATATTCCCAGATGTCGCAACTTTTGATGACCTTTTTGCGTTAATGAAAGCCAATAACACAAAATACATTATCGCTGATGACCGATATTTCGCCTCATCGCGGCCGCAATTTGCTGATTTATTAGACCCGCAAAAGGCGCCCAAGGAATTGAAACTAGTTAAAAACTTTAACTATTACGATAAAAAAATATTTATTTATCAGTTGATAGCGCTGCCGTAGTTGGCGGCGTTTTTGTTATGAATTTTTCTAGCGAGTACAAACAAATTAAAAAAAATTACCGTTCTTTGATTTGGGTAGAAAATTTTATTTTATGGATGAGGTTTAAAATCACGCCGCTTGATAAGCTTCTGGAATTATTTCCCGAAAGCGGAAAACTTTTAGATCTGGGATGTGGCTTTGGCGGCTTCTCCTATTTTTTTTCAATTAAACGGCCTATGGTTGAGATTTTAGGTGTTGATCCTTCGGAAAGAAGAATAAAAACGGCAGAAGACGTGTATTTAAAACCAGTAAATATAAAATTTATTAAAGGAAAGATTGATGATTTATCAGAGGGGTCTTTTGACGCAATATCTTTAATAGATGTTACCTATCTTTTATCAGAGCAGGAGTTAGTCAAGACTTTAAAAGAATGTTATAAAAAAATAACTCCGGGAGGAGTTTTAGTTTTAAAAACAATGAATAAGGCGCGATCTTTCAGGTATCTGTTTTCTATTGCCAGCCCCATTTTTATTAAATGGTTAATTTCGCTTTTTGGGAGGAAAAAGACAATAGAGGTTTTTGGTTCCAGAGAAAATAAGCCAAGATATTATCGCCCTCAAGAAGAAATAAAGATTTTGGAAAGTTGCGGCTGGAAAGTTGTTGATGTTTTTGATACGCCGCTTAAATTTCTTATTTACCCAAACATTATTTATTTTTGCAAGAAATAAACCCCCATACCACGGGTTTGCGCCCGTGGCTTTGGGACTATGCCCTGCGGGTCATTTCACCATTCATCTCCGCGCTTACGCGCGGGGGCGTTCTGGCGTGGGGGTAAATGATTAAAATTTAAGCGGTTTTAAAAGCCAGCAGACAAAGCCGATAAGCGCTGTAAAAAAAGTTATTAGCAAAATAAGTCCCGAAAATGCAATAACTCCAGCGGCAGGGATAGCGAAAGGAGCAAAAAGAATGATTAGCGCCGCGTCACGGGTCCCGATGCCATAAAATGAAATGGGGATAAAAGTAATTATGCCCGCAATCGTAACCGAAATGGTAAAATACAAAAAAGGCACCTCTAGCCCCATTCCTTTTGCCAGTAAAGACATCTCAAGGTAATAAAAAGACCACGAAAGAATCGTGATTAAAGAAATTACAAGGTAATTCTTCGTGCCATATCTTTTAAGGTCGCTGATAAAATCATGAAAGTTAATATTCCATGATTTTTTGTATCTTTCAGGAATAAAAATTGTAAATAATTTTTTAAGAGCCAGACGCGCCAATCCGGTTTTTAAAGAAGCTATTAATAAAAGAAAAATAATTAATAAACCGAGCAGCATTATCAATATCTCTTTTTTGATGATAGAGAGATAAAATATTGAACCAAAGCAGACAAAGGCGAAAAGGAATATAATATCTGAAAATCTATCAAGGAAAATGCCGACCATTGATTTACCTATGGAGTGCCCGTCTTTTTTTAGATAAAAAACTTTGGCTGCTTCGCCCAACCGGCCGGGGGTTAGAAGCCCTAAAAATATGCCGCTTGAATACATTAAAAAAGAGTCTTTTAAGCTGTATTTAATGCCCTGCACCCTTTTAATATAGTTCCAGCAGAGAGCCTTAGTCGCAAGAATGGGCAGTAGCAAGAAAGAAGCAGCGGCAAAATAAAAAAGGCGGACATCTGCTAGATTTTTAATAATCGCGCCAATATCAAATTTAAGCAGTATTATTACAAAAAGAATAACGCCAAGAAACGGAAGATATTTTTTTACAAAGCTAATCATTGATATAATTTTTTAATTCTGCGATTGATTTTTGTTCAAAAAACATTTTATACCAAATTTCAAGCACAACTATATTCCAGATTTGCCTTGCATAGAATTGAGCAGAAAGTTTATTGTGCTTTAAAATATATCGGTATGATGGCACTTTTTTAAAATCAAGCAGCTTAATTAATTCTTTTTGTTCAAAGATGTTTTCATTCAGCCAATTTTTTTCCGAAAAAAGATTACGGCAAAGATTATCGTATTGGCTTGAAAAGAACTTATGAATCGGGGTGTTGAAGCGCTGTTTTTTCTTTTGGGAAATCTCTCGTGGCAAAAATTCGTTCATAGTTTGGCGAAAGATATGTTTATCTTTCAGGCCGTTCAATTTAAATCTAAAAGGAATCTTGGCGGCCAATTCCACTAATCTTTTATCTAAAAAAGGAACGCGGCCTTCAATGGATTGAGACATTGTTATGCGGTCGGCCCGATGGAGCAAGTCGTCTGAAAGCCAGCCCGACATTTCAAAAGACAAAAGATTATTCCAATATGATCGGTTATTTTTAAAATGTGCGGCAACAACATCCGGAGTTAAAAAAATATTTTCTTGATAATGTGGCCTTAAAACAGCCGGCCGAATTAGTTTATCCAGCTCCCTAAAATTAAAGACACTTGTTAATTGAAAATAATTGGCCGCGTCGTTTTTGAAAGATTTAAGATATGCTTCAAGTCTTTTAAAGGCAGAATCGTTTTTAAATGCGCTGTTTAATAATCCGCCGCAGAAGGTTGCGAGGGAATAGCTGATAGGATTGCCAAGAATTTTTCTGGCTATTTCTTGGATTTTAAATTGTTCGTAGCCGCAAAATATTTCATCGGCACCATGACCGAGTAATAAAACCTTAACTTGTTTTTTTACTTCTTTAAACATTAAATAATAGGCAAGCGAAGAAGGGCCGGCAACTGGTTCGTCATTTGACCAGATAACTTCTGGCAATATATCAATATTTTGCGGTTTGATAAGCAGTTCATTGTGATCGCTATTAAATTTTTTGGCGATAACGCGCGCGGATTCAAATTCATTGTCTTTTTGTCCTTCAAAGCCGATGGTAAAAGTTTTGATATGGCTTATTCTTTCTGCTGCAAAAGCGACCAGAGCCGAGGAGTCAATACCGCCAGAAAGCATTATTCCGACAGGTACATCAGCAATTAAATGATTTTGAATGCTTTGGCGAAGTTGATTTTTGAGCTGTTCTTTTAATTCTTCAAAGGATGCGTATTTTTCAGAAAATTCAGGCTGCCAGTATTTTTTTATTTCAATAGCGCCATTTTTAAAAATCAAATAGTGGCCCGGTTCAAGTTTTTTAATATTTTTAACAATAGTATTGGGCGCTGGAGAATACCGAAACATTAAATGCTCCCAGAGATTTGCCAGGTCTAATTCTTTATTTGCGCTTTCTAATTGGAGGATCGCTTTTAATTCCGAGGCAAAAAGGAATTCTTTTTTTGTAGCGTCAAAATAATAATATAAAGGCTTTATTCCTAGATGGTCGCGCGTAATAAACAGGGAATTATTTTTCAAATCAAGAATCGCGAAAGCAAACATTCCTTCTAATTTTTGCAGACAGTTCTCGCCATATTCTTCAAAAGCATGGATGATAACTTCAGTATCGGTTTTTGTATAAAATTTATGCCCACAAGATAAAAGCTCTTTTTCCAGCTGCTTAAAATTATATATTTCGCCGTTAAAAATAATGGCTAAAGTCTTATCTTCGTTAAAAATTGGTTGGCGGCCGCCTTCAAGGTCAATAATACTTAATCGCCAATGCCACAGAAAAAAATCTTGGTGTTTCAATTTGCCAAAATCATCCGGCCCGCGATGCTTTATTATCGGGTCGACTTTGTCTAATAGAGAATTATCTTTTATATTATAGCCGCCAAGGATGCCGCACATAAATTTCTTAACCTACTTTTTTGACAGCAAAAAAGTAGCAAAAAACTGCTTTGCACTGAAAATTTTGATAAAATGCAGGCTCGCTCGTCTAGAAAATCGTTTCCTAAACTCGTCGCTTCGCTCTTCGGTCGACGATTTTCTCAGGATTCGCTCGCCTCTATTTTCTTGCAAAATTTTCAGATGCAAGAATAAATTGAGTCAAATTTCTTCATTTTCACAAGCCTTGCATATTTTTTGCATTGCCCGCATTGTAATTTTATTTTGAAATTCTTAATGTAATCTTCAGAAATAGAATAAAACCATCAAATAAATTTTTTATGTCTTGCCAGCTTCTAATTTCTCGAAGTCTCTTCAAAATGTAAGCTGGCCGGAAGTAGAATTCACGCAAGGCGCGGCTTTGCCAATAACGCAGGCGTTCAGGAGAAAGATTGGGAAGGCGCATTGGCGGCTCAGACACAGCGACGCTGGCGTAATCTTTCCAGGGCGTTTTTTCGTTAAGATAGCCAAGTTCTTTAGCTTGTTCGTATAATTTTGTGCCCGGATAAGGGATAGTAACGAAAACGCCAATAGTATCGGTGTTTAATTCTTTGGCAAAATTAATCGTTTCTCTAATAGTTCCTTCTGTTTCTCCGAGATTGCCAATCATAAAATTTCCCATCGTGCGCAAGCCAATTTTTTTGCAGATTCTCATTGCGGCTCTGGCTTGCTCTGTTGTCGCCCCTTTATTAATATTTTTTAAAATCACTTCCGAGCCAGATTCAAAGCCGAAATTAAGAATTCGGCAGCCAGCTTCTTTCATAGCGATCATAACATTTTCCCAGACAAAATTTACTCTGGTCATACAAGCCCAATGAATATCTAATTTTTTTTCTTTCATTTGGCGGCAAATTTCTATGGCCCGTTCCCGATTAATAGGAAAAATATCATCATGAAAAACTATCTCGCTTGCCCCGTATTTTTTGACGCATTCTTCAATTTCAGCTACAACATTTTGAGCTGACCTCAAGCGGACTTTTCTTTCCCAGATGGCGTATGATTCGCAATAAGTGCAATTGTAAAGACAGCCGCGCGAAGAAAAAATATTAACCAAATGACCTTTGGTAGTGCCCATCTTTTTGGGCAGGGAAGTATAATAAATTTCGTTGGGCAGCAAATCTCGCGCGGGAAATGGGATAGAGTCTAGATCTTTAATAAATGCCCTTTCGGGATTAAAAAAAACTTTCTCATCTTTCTTTTGAGACAAGCTAGGAATATAGTCAAGGTTGCCATTTTCTTTTAATGCTTTTATGAGTTCCAAAAGCGGAATTTCTCCTTCGCCGCGGATCGAAAAATCAATTTCTGGAATTTCCGCTATTAAAGTTTCAGGAAATGCCGAGGGATGCGGGCCGCCGACAACAATTTTAATTTTAGGCGAGATATTTTTTATTCCGCGCGAAATTTCCTTAACGCAATCGTAGGCAGGGGTGGGCATTGTCATCCCTACAAGATCAGGGAGAAAATCTTTAATATGTTGCTTAACTTCTTCCATAGAAAGCCGCAGGCCTTCGGCATCAAGGATTTTGATTTCTGGTGTTGGTTTGTGATATTCCCGAATATAAGCAGCCAGATAAGCCAAATTTAAAGGCGCGGTTTTTCCGCCTTGGCCTTCCATGCCGCCAAATCTGGTAAATGGGGGATTAATAAAAAGGATTTTCATATCATTTTGTAATTATTTTTAATCCAGCGCGGAATCTTTTCATAAAATCGTGCAGATTCCTTATGGCCGCAATCTGCCGCAAAATATTTTTCGGTCTTAAATAAAAAGCCTTATACCCTTTTGTCATAAAATTTTGTAGTTCTTCTTTTGAAAAACATTCGCCCCAAATAGGCATTTGAAAATTCATTTGAGGGTTTTTTGCAAGTTCTAACCAAACATCAGGGAAAACGCCCTGCCCGATGCCCAAATCATAGGATTCGGTTCTGGGGAAAGGAGTATAAATAGAAATCATTACATAGTCAGCATCAATTGAGCGGATGAATTTTAAAGTTTTTTTTATATCCTCCTCGGTTTCTTGGGGGTGGCCAATCATAAAATAAGCCAAAGCTTGAATTTTTTCTTTCCTTGTCCATGCAAAAGCTTGTTTTACCTGTTTCAATGTTATCCCTTTATTGATTGATTTTAGAATTTTTTCCGAGCCTGATTCAACGCCATAATGAATAGTCAGGCAGCCAGCTTTCTTTAGATAATGCAGAAGCTCCGGGTTAACCGTGTTAACGCGCGCCCGGATATTAAATTGAATATCCAGTTTAGCATCGATAATTTTTTTACAAATATCAATAACTCTTTGTTGATCAACTGTGAAAGTGTCATCGTAAATTAAAAAATCTTTTATTCCTAATTTCAGGCATTCTTTAATTTCCTGAAAAACATTTTCAGCTGAGCGCGCGCGAAATATTTTTCCCAAAGCCGGCCGGTCGCAGAATTTGCAGCGAAAAGGACAGCCTCGGCTGGTGAATAGACTCGTTACAGGCGAGCGCATAATCAGAGCGCTATAGCGTTTATAAGGAGTAAGCTCGCGCGCAGGAAATGGTAAGCTATCTAAATCCTGAATTGTTTCTGCTGGGCCATTGTCAATTAATATATTATTTTTTTTGTCGAAATAAGCTAAACCCTTTATGTTATCTAGGGGAGATTTTTTATCAAGGCAGTTTATTAATTGCGAAAA
>JACQXN010000004.1 GCA_016208745.1 Candidatus Portnoyibacteriota bacterium
AAATGGTAAGCTATCTAAATCCTGAATTGTTTCTGCTGGGCCATTGTCAATTAATATATTATTTTTTTTGTCGAAATAAGCTAAACCCTTTATGTTATCTAGGGGAGATTTTTTATCAAGGCAGTTTATTAATTGCGAAAAAGGTTTTTCTCCTTCGCCGCAAATTACATAATCAACGTTCGGCCATTGCGCGGTTTCTTTAGGGTAGCAGCTGGCATGAGGGCCGCCAACAGCAACAATTATTTGAGGATTGACTTTTTTCACGAGCTCTATGGTTTTTGCTACATCTTTTATTGCCATAGAAAGGGCGGTTATACCCACAATACCAGGGTTAGTTTGCCTGATTTTATTTTCTAATTCCTGATAATCCATATTTTCGACTTGGCTATCCAGAACTCCAATATTGCAATTTGTATATTTTTTCGCGTAGGCGGCAATATAAAGCAGTCCCAAAGGAGGCGTTAGCCCCTTTTCTTCCTCAACGAACAAAGGAAGAGTATCCCTTATCTCATTAATATTTGGTGGGTTTATCAACAAAACTTTCATAAAATTGTTTTTGTGAATTTATCAATTTCGTCCAGCAACAATTCTTTGTCTTGGCCGTCAAAGATTTCGTGGCCGGAATTTTCTAAAACAAGGAGCTTTTTTGGAAAATTAAATTTTTCGTATAAAGACAAAGATTTTTTCATTGGCACGTCTTTATCTTCTTTGGCGGCAATAAATAAAATCGGTTTTGTTGTTTTTGCCGCCAATTCCATATTATTAATCTTTAGCGCGTAAGCTAAAAATCGTATATTGATTTTTGATGTTTGGTCGCCTCCCAATTTTAAATAAATATCTCTTTTTATGAAATCCCCAAAAAATCGGTAGAAATTACCTATTAGCCAAACAGCAATTTTTTTATCAAAAGACAAATTATCGCCGCTCTTTCTTGAGGGGCAGGCTAATATTGCGGCGGCCACGTTTTTTTCTTTAAGCCCCAGTAGCGCTGCATGTGCTCCTAGGCTGTGACCCAAAATAATGATTTTTTGCGCACCTGCGTCTTTCAAGATATCTAGTGCGTTTTTTGTGTCAACCAGATGGTTTTGCGCTGTGAAAAGGGATTTTATACCTTGGCTTTCGCCATGGCCGCTACAATCGAAAGCAAAAACTTTATAACCTCGTTCAGCTAATTTTTCTGGAAAATCACTAAATTCCCAGCGGCTTGAAGCCAAACCATGGCAAAATAAAATTCCTATTTCACTGGAGCCTCGATAAAAATCTCCGACTAATTCGTTTTGCTGCCAGCCATTAAATCTGATTTTTTCTGAAAGCATATTAAGTATAAAGTTAAGCTCGCGTAAATGAGTATATTTTTCTGCATGCCTTTATCATATTGGCGCTTGCGCCTAGATTCAGGTACCGAACCAGCCCAATGCAAAAAAATATACTCATTTGCGCGATAGAAATTCACAGCGCATGATAAAAAAATATCTTAAAAGTATAAAATAAAATCTTCGGCCAATACAGAGGATTATGAATTATCGCGTCCATCGCGATATTTCCCCAGGTGCAATTGCATTTATTTTTTCCTAAATATTTTTCTCTGAAAGATCGATAAGTCTCATTTTTCACAATAATTGGCATATTGAAATTTGTGTCTCGTAAATTTCCAACCTCGCTCCATAGCGGTTCGCAAGGATAGACATTGCCAATGTCGTCAATTACTATCATTTTTTTGCCGGCGTCGCAAAATTGTCCCATGTCGCTATTTTTTATGCGTTTAAGCAAAAAATCATCACGCATCATTTTTATCGCCCGAAAAATTAAAGAATGCCAGTCCCAAATGCTTGGGGGTTTAACTTCTAAATTTATTTTTTTTGAAAGGTTATAAAATTCCTCATAGAATAATTTATCAATTACCGTATTTTTTATGTGATGGCCGTGAGGGAAAGTTATCTGAATCCTATCAAAGGCATAGTTTTGATTTAATTTAAAAACTAGGGGCTGGGCATATTGTTTGTTTTGCGGCACATAAGTAAAATTCATTTTGATTTTGAGGCGTTGGTCAGTTTGGCGGATTTTTTCCAGCCGGCGGAAAGTTTCAAATAATTTTTCATAGTTATCGGGAATGCCGCTTATTTCCTCAAAAATACCTTTTGGCCCGTCCAGGGAGAGCTGAATTTCCAAAACCGGAACGCGGCAGATTTTTAGAATTTCTTTAACTGTTTTTTCGGCAATTTCGGGCAAGGAGCCATTAGTTGGAATGTCAATAATGCTTGGTTGGCAATATTTATCAAACAGCTGAATGATTTGCGCCAAATCTTTTCTAATAAACGGCTCGCCGCCAGAAATCGAAAGCTTAACTAATCGTCCATAATTTCGGGCGATTTTTTCTATTTCCTCAAGTTTTAATTCCTGTAAAATCCGGCTTTGGTCATCAACCTGTTTGCGATAAAGGCAATGAGGGCATTTGGCGTTGCACCGCGCAGTCACAAAAAAAATTAAGTCCCTAGGCGTTTTTGAAGGCAGGATAATGCTGAAGATGTCAAAAATATACTTCATTTTGCCAGAAAAGCTCATTGGTTTTTAAATAAGGTATAACGTAATTTTTTATGACTTAGAATTTTTTTGATTTTTCCATAATCGAAGATAAAGCCGATCAAACCTTCTAAAAGGCCAAGCGTAAATCCTAGCCAAGATAGAAAATGAACTTTGATAGTTAGGGCAACAATAGCTAGATACTCAATTGGGTTTTTTAAATGCTTCAAGTTTAAAGTAAGAATTGTCAGTAGATAAATACCTGCTAAAAACGTCGCTATTTTTAAGAAGAACCCGGGGCCAATTACGGGAATTGAAAGAAGAAATAAATAAGAAATTCCAACCAGCCAAATTTGTTTTGCGCCAAGGTAGCATTCTGGAAACAAAAGAAAATTTTTGCCAACCTGGTATCGGGTTTTAAATTTATACTTTAAATAAGGGAACAACAAGGGTCTGATATTATGTTGAATTTCCAGAGACGGGCAGAGCCGCAATTCATAACCAAGCTTTGATGCAATATAACAAAATTCAACATCATCCATAAAATAGCTGGCTGTTTCATTGAAACCATGAATGCGATCAAATATTTTGCGAGGAACAATCAAGTTGCAAAGCGGCATATTGTGGTGGTCAGAAATTCTAAAATCACCCGTCTGTTTAGAGTGAGAATGCAATCCTTCTGTCAGGGGGCTTTCCTGAATTATATTCGCAATTCTGTATTTAAAATCTTTTCTTGAATCTCTATTGGGACCGGCAACTATTATCTTGGGATTGGCATTTACAATTTGTGCGATATTAGCCAGCCAGTCTTTGGGTACTTTTGTGTCATCGTCAAGAAAGCAAAAAAATTCGTCTTGAGCATTTGCCGCGCCATAATTTCTTTTGTAACTGGGATGAGTTTTTTCGGGGAATGAAAAGAATTTTATGTTAGCGCCAGATGTTTCTAGTTTGAGCGGTTCATCGGCTAAAATTATTGTTTCAAAATCATCTTTAGGAAAATTAAGATTTTTTATTGAGTCTAGGCAATCAACAAGATCTTTATTTCTGGAAGCCGCAATGATGATGGAATATTTCATATTTAATACTAGTCTGAGCTTTCTAGATACTGGCGGATGGAAATAAAATTAAATCTATTCATTAGTTTTTCAAATTTTTTCCAAGCGGTCTTTGTCCCCCAATATTTAATTTTTCTTTTAATCCACGGCCCCGATTTTATTTTTGGCGACGACTCAAATAATTCGTAAGGATGGAAATAAAGAACCGGCAATTTTTCTTTTGAAAAAAATTTCACCAAAAATAAATATAGGGAGAGGGGTAGTATTCTAAAATAAATGCCGCCTAGTGACGAATAAACTTCTTTTATCGGACCGGAGACTCTACGGAGGCTTAAGGGATGGATGCTGGAGTCATATCTAAACCCTTCATTTCCTAGGATTTTTAACGACCACTGGTAATTCTTTTTTAAAGAAAAATTAGGCGCGCGAAATCCTTTTGGTTCTTCACCTGTAATATCTTTGATAGTTTTTTTTGATACGACAATCTCGTCCTTGAAAGAAATTTCGTTAAGCTCGTCAAGCGGTCGATGTGTTAAACCGTGCGAGGCGATTTCGTATCCGGCCTCTTTTATTTTTCTGATTAAGTCAGGATATTTCTCCGCTAACTCTCCTAAAACAAAAAAAGTTGCCTGATGTTGATGTTTTTTTAGAATATCCAACAAGGGCAAAACAGACTCTTTAATAAAATCGTTTAAATGATTTTTATCCTTGGCCAGATATTTTTTTAAAAACTTGCTGTTATACCAAAATTCAAGGTCAAAAGTTAAGATAGCTTTTTGCTTCATAGTCTATTGATTATTTCTCATTTCTCTTCTAATGGCAGCGATTTGATCAGCTAAAAGACCGAAGCAGAATATTAAAAGGGAAGATAGAAAAAGGATAATTGTTGTGTCGGTGACATTTGGCGGGAATAAAAAAAGATCATAACCAAAAGAGATGAGCGTCCCTAAAAATAGCAAAAAAGAAACAGGCAAAAAGATTCTTAGAGGTGAAAACAGGGTGATGATTTGCAAGATAACTATCAAGGTATTAAAAGCATCTTTTGGCCCAACTTTGCTTTTGCCGGTCCTTCTATTGATAGTTATTGGGACATATTTTATCGGCAGCCCCTCGTTGATAAAAATCAGATGCGTTGTCGTGGAAAAAGAGAAACCGTCGCATAAAAGATGGGTAAATTTTGAAATAGAATCTTTTTTAACAAGCCTGAAGCCGCAATTTAAATCAGGAATTTTTTGTTTTGCCAGATAATTGGCGAGCCACTGCAATATCTTTTTTCCGGGTTGGCGCAGCCAAGGGCCTTTGTAGCCAACTCTGACGCCAGAAACCATTTTAGATCCTTGAGCGCATTCCAGCATCTTGGCGATATATTCAATTTTATGCTGTCCGTCAGCGTCTAAAAAAAGCAAGTTATTAAATTTTGCTTTTTTAATGCCGGTTTTTAAAGCGGCGCCATAACCTTTATTATGGAAATGCGTATGCACTTGCACATCTTTTATATCTTCCAAAACCGCCCGGCTGTTATCGGTTGAGGCATCATTAACCGCGATTATTTCATATTCCAAATTTAATCTCTCAAGCTCATTTTTTAACGCGCTCACAAGAGGCCCGATTGTCTGTTCTTCGTTAAAGACTGGAATAATAACCGAAAGAGATGTTTTTTTGCTGCTGTTTTGCTCCATATAGAAAGTTTTTCTTGAGTAAAAATAACCTTAATTAAACCCGAATAATTATTTATAAATATACCCCCTTTTTTAGTAATTAGCAATCCTTTTTATGGGCAGGTATTTATAAATAAAAAAAGCCGCTGGGTGAATTCATGCGGCTTTATATACAAACTATATTGATTGTTCTTCGAATTAAATTATTTCTGGCTTCTTGGAACTTTATTAATACTCTTTCTAAATCCGAGGGGAGCGATTCGTTCCGATAAACATCTTTTATTCTACTTATTATCCCCATCGCCTTTTCAAGATTTATTCCGTCTATCTCAAGCTCTGGCAGCCTCCCGGAATCCAGAATGACAGTTACCCTGTGAATCTTTCCTCTGTAGGTCTTTCTGATCTTTTTGGAGAGGCCGAGAAAACAAGGCCCGCCCTCTTTCCATTTATCATTAAGCGTAATTCCGTTAATAAGAATAGACCTGTATTTTTTACTGCTTCGCTGTGTTTTCTCGTTGTTTAATCTGAAAATTCCGCCTTCTTCAACTATCGCTGAAATCTCTTTTATGAAACGGTTGGGAATTCTGTCTTTAAATGAAGTGACAGTTATATCGTCACCATAAAAGGATATTTTGTAGGCAGTTACCTGGCATCCCTTTGTCTTTTTGGCTCGCTCTCCGGCTTTGTCTTTTAATTTTTTAACAATTCCAGATTGAAGAAGGACCAAGTTAAAAAGGTAAGGAGAGCAGGGCGATCCCTGGGGCATCCTTCCTTTAAATGTTGCCAGCCGCGCAAATTGGTAGACCAGTTTTTTGTAAATCTTATCTACTCTGTCGGGGCTCGTTGCCGAAACAAAAGCGGGGTAGCTTTTCAAGGGAAGGAACAGATCTCTAAAAAGCGTTTCTAGATGTTTTCTTTTGACAGAAGGAAAAGCATCTTCTATGTCAGTTTTCAGGACCCACCTAGGAACGCCTCTTATTTGTATTTTGCGTCCCGAGGCGTTAATGTCGTATCCGTGAATATGGAAAAGAGCATTATCCACGCACGACTTGCCTGGGCTAAAACCAAATTGGCATTCATCAACTTGCCAGGCTTTTACTATGTCCAGTATTTCCCACTGGATTTCTTTTACTTCTTTTGAAGGAACATGAATTATTCTTTTACTGCCTCCTTTCTTGGGCATCTTCTTTATGCGATATTTTATCTCACATTGCCTGCAGTCTTCCAAGAGACTCAGAAGGCCGTCGAAAGAACTAAATTTTTTCATTTGTCATCCTCCTTGTATGAAAAAGAAATGGGAGGCTAATGAAAATTGCCTCCCTAAATAAACTGGCTCGGTGATCGCTCAGCGATCGCCCAGCGGTGTCAAAAAACGTGGCAGCTCGCGATCGGTGGAGTCCCGCTTAATCCTATCAGCCGTCCGTTAACAGACGACCGGCTTTAGTTGCTGTTTTTCCAACTAAAACATTGCAGCCAGTGTTTTAATTTTATAAGAATCTATAATTTAAGTCAATGTGCCAAAATTTATGAAAAAAGCGTTCTATATAAAAGTTGCTTATTGAGCAGATGTTTGATAATATTCTAGCGAATGGCTAAATCCGGACTTAAAAAAATAATAAGAAAAATTCCAATAGCGGCTGGGGCGGCGAAGATTTTTTATGATTGGCAACAGGAGAAAAAACTGCGCGCAAAAGTCAAAAAATTTTTAGCCAAAAACGAGCTGCCGTTTTGCCATAGCGCGCCCGAAAAATACGCTGTTGGCTACGAGCCGACTATCAGATGCAATTTGCGATGCAAGATGTGTTATCAGGGAGCCACGAGAGCTCTGCGCCAAGAAGAGCTCGGCGCAGAAGAGGTTTTGTCTGTTTTTAAAAAATTAGAGCCAAAAATCAAAGATATAAAATTAGTGGGCGGCGAACCATTTGTCAGGAGCGATATTTTTGAAATGATTACTTTCTGGGATAACGCCAAAAAAAGAATAATTTTGCAAACAAACTGCACCCTAATTAATGAGAATAACATAGAAGTCCTTAAAAAAAATAAAAATATTACCGATATTTTAACATCGCTTGATGGGCCGCCGCAGGTTCACGATGCGATAAGAGGAGTGCCTGGAACTTTTAACAGATTGGAAAAAGCAATCAAATTAATCAAAGAAAATATGCCCGATGTTGACATCAGCGCTTTTGCCACGATGCTTTTTTCAGATAATTTAGATAATCTTTTTGAGCTGGTTGATACTTGTAAAAAGCTTGGCCTTTCAACAATAAATATCCTTTTTGAGCAGGTTTATTCTTCAAAAGAAGAAAAAGGAGCTAGAGCGATTTTTAAAGAAGTTTTTAACTGGGGAGAGCAAGATTACAGGTTAAACACCCAACTTAGAGATCCTATTTTTCCCGAAGAGCTGGATATAAAAAAGCTTAAGAAAGAACTTCAAGCAGTCAGGCGTTATGGAATAAAAAAAGGCTGTTTTGTTAATTTTACGCCTTTTGGTTTTTATAATAATTTGGAGCAGTATATTAATGGAAAGCCCGGTCGGCCATTTTGTTTAAAACTCCTTTCGCCGGAATTGCGAATTAATCAAAAAGGCGAAGTGATTTGGTGCGATGTAATAGAAAAATCATTTGGCAGCTTGCTTGAAAAAACGCCGGATGAAATTTGGTTGTCGGATGAATATCAAAAATTCAAAGAATATTTATTTAAAGAATCTTTGCCACTTTGCCGGCGATGCTGCAAAGCGATCTATATAGAATAAAATACAGACTAAAATGTTTAACATTTTAGTCTGTATTTTATTAGCAGTTTCGTAATTTTGAAGGACGGTTATCTCCCCCCTCCGCTTAAGACAATTTTAATCGTTCTTAAAATAATTCCTAAATCCAGAATGAAAGAACGGTTTTTTATATAGTAGAGGTCGTATTCCAGTTTTTCAATTGAATCTTCCAAAGAAGCGCCGTATTCAAAATTAATTTGCGCCCAGCCGGTTAACCCCGGCTTTACTAAATGTCGAATCTGGTAAAAAGGGATTTTACGCTGTAGGTTAACCCCAAAAACAAATTCCGGCCTCTCGGGACGCGGTCCGACAGAAGACATATCGCCGCGTAAAACATTATAGAGTTGAGGCAACTCGTCAATTCGCGCCATTCTTAAAAGCCGGCCGATTTTTGTTACTCGATGGTCTTTGGCGCGAGCCCATTGCGCGCCGTCTTTTTCGGCATTCTCAACCATAGATCTGAATTTGTAAATATTAAAAATCTGGTTATTGGCGCCAACTCTTTTTTGTTTGTAAAAAACCGGTCCGCGGCTGTCTATTTTTATTGCCAAGGCCACCAGAGGATAAAGAGGAAGAGTTATAATACCGATAATCAAAGCATAGAAAATATCCAAAAATCTTTTGGTCGTTTCGTAAAAATCTTTTTTCTCTTGCATTAAATTTTCTAGAAACCAGATCTCTTCAATCGCCGATATCGGCACTTTGCCGGCGATTTTTTCGTAGAAAGTAGGCAGGTCATAAAAAGCGATATTGAGCGGCAGGCAATGATAGAGATTCTTAACCAGTTTGCCATTTTTATGCGGATTAATAGCTGTTACCACTGTTTGAATATTATCTTGAACAAGACACTCGGTTAGATTAAATATCAATTCTATATCTTTGGGCTTAACAATTCTTTTAATATTAAATCCAAGCTGCGGATTTTCTTTGATATGGTCTGTTAATTCTTTAATCTCCTCTGCCTCACCGATTATTAAAAGATTATTAAGCAAGGCGGGCGAGACTAAGAGGCGGTTGAAAATTTGCCGCCAAGAAATAAGAAACATTACAAAAATAATTATGCCAAGAAAGAGGATCGTTTTTGGAGTGATGCCAAAATAAGCGATAAAGTAAAAGAAAGAGACGGCAATAGCCGTATTAATCAGCAAGGCCTTAACTAGAGTGGAATAAAAAGCAAGATTATTGCGGGCAATATTTAAGTCATAGAGGCCAATGATATAAAAAACCAAGAGCCAAACAAGAAAAATAATCGTAAAAGGGAAAAAATGCTGGTTTGAAAAAGATGGTTTTATGTGTTCAAAATCAAAGCCGTAGCGTAGATATAAAGCCAGCCAAAAAGAAAGGTAGAGGATTAAAAGATCCCCTCCGAATAATAAAGTCTTTTTTATTTTTGCGGCGGCTGTTTCCATAAATAGGCGTTTTAATTCTAACAACTTTTGGCCTTTTTGGCAAGCAAATTAACCGCTAGTTTGACTGCGGATTATTCAATGTTATAATGTAATGAATTCAATGAAAAAGACCCTAATAAAATTTAGCGTCTGTTTATTTCTTTTTTTTATTCTGGCATTGCCATCAGAGGCCGCCCCTTTAGGCCAGCAAGTGCTTTTTTATGTTGATAGCTCTTTTGATTCTTTAAGCCGCAGCTCCCTGACCGCCACTTTGCAGAAAGAAAGCGACAAAGCTTATTTTTATGCTGAAAATGCGTGGTGGGATAGTTTAAGCTCAACCCAAAGAGTAAATGCCCAAACTGCCATAACTAATTTAGCCGATGAGTTTGATGAAAGAATCTACCCTCAATTAACAGGAGCCTTTGGCTCAATATGGAATCCGGGAATTGATGGCGACCCCAAAGTTACCATTTTAATTTCTCGTTTGCGCGACGGGGCGGCTGGCTATTTTAATTCAGCTGATGAATATCCCCGGTCATTGGCGCCTTCTTCTAATCAGCGAGAGATGATTTATCTTGGCGCCAATTATTTATCAATACCAAGGGCTAAGGGATTTCTTGCGCACGAATTTCAGCATTTAATTACATTCTATCAAAAAGAAAAACTTCGGGCTGTTTCAGAAGATATTTGGCTTAATGAAGCAAGGTCAGAATATGTCTCAACCCTTCTGGGCTATGATAATGTTTTG
>JACQXN010000005.1 GCA_016208745.1 Candidatus Portnoyibacteriota bacterium
TTAAATTTGATGTTATTCCAATCACCCTGCTGTGGAGAAGTGTTATTAGAGGTAAAAGTAATGGTTCCATTTAATGTGCCAATGGCTATTAATTCCCCAGCTATAATTAAAGAGGTATTGGTGCTAAACTTTACCATTACTCCAGGTTCTACAGTTAATTTTAAACCCAGAGGTACAGTTACAGTACTTGTAACAATATAGGTATTCCCTGTACTCCAAGCACCTGATACATTCCCACTTACCTCAATTACACCTGCATGTGCATGACTAATTCCTAAACTAATCATCAACCCGCTAATAACCAAAACTTTCCTAATAACCTTTTTTACCATTTTTATATTCCTCCTTTTGTTTATTTATTATATTTAATTTCTTTTCATACACATACGAATAATGATCTTTTATTAATTTCATGCTTTCTTTATATTTATTTAAAAAGTCCTGATAAAAATTCCCAAATGGAACAAAGCAATAAATTCTACCATTTATTTCTATTTCCATCGCTTTTTTATATTTACTTATACTTTCCTCATACCTCCTCAAATGTTGACAATAAATAGAACCTTGGATATCATATGAAGCAAGACAATTTACAATTACTTGTAATACCCACATAGGATTTTTAAAAATCATATCATTATCTTTTATATTCCTTATAAGAAAATTTTGGGGATATTTTTTTAACTCTTCTAATATTCTTTTTCTATTTATAAATTTAGGTAGAAGCTTACAGAAAATCCCTTGAGGAATTAAAATATAATCCTTCGCAAGTGTTTCATCATACATTAAATATACAGGACGGGATATACGATCATTAGATATAATCTCCTTAATTTTAATCCTTTTAACACCGAGATAAGTTTTTTGCGCTCTTCTTTGGTTATGGAATTCAATTTTTTATCCGGGCTTATTTTAGAAAAACGCACGATCAGCCCGCTTAGTTTTCGTGGAACGAGTTCGGGCAAATAATTTTTAAAGTTTTTATTGTTTTTAAAATCTCTCTGCAGCCTTTTATCCAAAGTTAAAAAGTCTATGGCCGGCTTAAGATCGATCTCTAAAACCACTTCCCCGACGGCTAATAGCTCTCCAATTTTTTTACTTAAATCCAAAATTATCGGCCCGCTTAAGCCAAAATGGGTAAACAGCATCTCTCCAAACCGATAATCCAGTTTTTTATTATTTTGAAAAAGCGCGACGCTAATATTTTTTAAATTCAAACCCTGAACATCCAGAACCCAATTTTCCATGGTTTCAACCGGCACCAATGCCGGCTTGGGATTTATAATTTTATGCCCCATTTTTTCCGCCCACTCATATCCGCTGCCGGTCGAACCTGTTTGCGGATAAGATTTCCCGCCCGTACATAAAATAAACCGGTGAGCGGCTATTTCCCCTCCTTTTAATTTGACGCTTTCGATTATTCTTTTTTTGACATTAAAACCGATGACTTCCTGACCCAAAATAAATTTAACTTTATTTTTATGTAAATATTTCAATAAAACATTAAGAACGTCTTCTGCTTTATCCGAAACAGGAAAAATTCGCCCGCCCCTTTCCTCTTTTATTTTTAACCCGTTGTTTTCAAAAAATTTTATTGTTTCTTCCGGCCCAAAAACCGAAAGCGCTGATAAAAGAAACTGGCCATTTTTGCCCAATTTTTCAACGAATTTTTTATCGTTAAATTCGGCTTGTGTAATATTACAGCGGCCGTTTCCGGTAATTAAAAGCTTTTTTCCGAAGACTTGATTTTTTTCAATCAGAACAACCCTGGCGCCAAGCTCTGCCGCCCGGCCTGCGGCCATAATCCCGGCCGGTCCGCCGCCAATAACCGCCAGATCAAATTTTTCTTTAATTTTTTCCATTAGTTTAAAAAACGCCCCGCGCCCTACAAACTGCGGGGCGGGGGCGTTTTTTATAATTTATCCCTTAGGCGCGGGACACTCCAGTCGCATTGGGTCCCTTTTCGCTTTCCCCGATTTCGAAAGTAACGGCATCGCCGACTTTCAATTCGTCAAAAGTCACGCCCTTCAACTCATTGGAATGGAAAAAAAGATCCTTTGTTTCGCCTTCGCGAGAAATGAATCCAAATCCCTTATCCGTCAATGTTTTGATAGTTCCAGTCATTTTTTTATTCTTGATTATGGTAGAAACTCGACTACGTCTCTTGCTCTTTATAAGCATAACTATTATACATCCAATTAAACCCAAAGTCAATCTTTTTTAGCACGGGGTAGCAAACAGCGTTAAAACCTACTTTAAATTAGCGCAGAATTGCATTTATATACCAGATTTAAAATAAAAAAGGCCGTGAATTTCGTCGTTAACGACCACGGCCTCATAACCTTTTTATTTCTCCTCATCTCTTTTTATAGATAATTACGATCGTTGTATTGATGCCCTCGTCCCTAAAAGCCTTGTCAGCTTGAACCGTTGCTACGCTTGCGCTAAGAACAGTGGCTTTATTATTTGAAAGCCAGTCCGATATCTCCTTTTCGACTTCAGCTACTTTTTTTTCATATTCATTGGAACCCGAAGGATCGAAGCTGAAAAAGTTAAAAATCTTTACTCCATCGCCACCCGCGTCTTGAGCTACAGCCAAAGTCGGCACAAAAAATACCGGCATTAACAAAAAAGGTCCTAACAATAATACTTTTTTCATTTTCTCACCCTCCGCAAAATTTTTTTAGAACTAAAAACAGCATAGCGTAAACTATGCTGTTTTGTCAAATCTACACACGAGCGTAAGGGAAGTTCGAATTTTCTATCAAAATAATCTTATAACCGAAAGATAAAGACATCTGAAGTAATCATATAAAAAGTCCCGCTTTTGACGGGGCTTCTATTATTCTATCTCAACTCCGAGTTTTGCTTTTATTACTTTTTCAACCTGCGTCATCTTATACTTCATAATCTTGAATTCTTCCCGAAAGTCTTCTTGGGCCTTAACATAACCGTCGATCAAACCCCATGTCTGATCAATCTTCTTTTCAAGAATATCAAAACGTTTATCATGCTCGGTGAGCTTAGACCCTAATAATATAAACCGGGTATCGACATGTTCAAATTTCTTATCAATATTATCGAATTTCTTATCAATATGTTCGAATTTTTTATCAACCGCGTCAAAACCCCTTTTCACCATTCCCGCCAAACTATTAAATTCTTTTTTAGTTTCCCTATCCATATTAGTACAATTATATTAGCACTTACATAATATCGCTGATCCGTGAATTGTCAATCAACGCTAATTATTCTTAATTTATCTCACTTCTGATAACTTATCCACAACAAGACGGAAAAAGTTACCTTTTTGGGCAAATTTGCACACCAGCGCAGAGGAAGTTCGAATTTTCTATATTTAGGAAAGGGTTAAAAGAATGCTTGAGGTAATTGGAAGAACATCCAGGCGCTGGCGATAAATTAATGGGTTGACCCTATCTTTTTCCACTCTTCGTATATCCTTGAAAGAGTACTAATTCTAGACGTCCATTTCTCCGGATTGCTCTTTAGCTCTTCTATGATTTCATCAATCGACATCCATTTTATCTCGACCACCTCACCATCGCTAAAATTGACAGAATCGCCTTCGCGCCATTTATAATAAAAGACATTATTGAATTCTCTATTTATTCCTCCGTTCCATTTATAAGAAGAACCTCTTATCAAGTCGCCTATCGCGACTTTAATACCGGTTTCTTCTTCTAGCTCTTTCACAGCTGTGTCCTCAATTGTTTCCCCTGCCAAAACATGCCCGCCAAAACGCGTATCCCAACAATCCGGACGCAAATCTTTAAAAGGAGCGCGCAAGTGAACTAAAAGCTCGTCTTTGTTATTAAATACATAAATATGGACAGAGTTATGCCAATCGCCCTCTTTATGCACCAAAGAACGCTCCTTTTTTATTCCAAGAGGAACGCCGTTTTCGTCTAGGATATCGAAGAGTTCCGGGGTTTTGTCATTCATAGTATAGCAAGAGATACTGGTCTTGAGAATCCATAATCCTTGCTGGGTCTGGATGACGAAAAAATATCATACATACGGAAATAAAATTAAATTTCTCCTTGTTTAACCTTGTCTCTTATAAAAGCGTTAAGTGATGAAAAATTATTTAATTCCGATTTTAATTTTTCAGAATTACCTACATATTTTTCTAAGAAAATATTTACCCTGTCTTTTAGCTCAAACGGTAAGGGTTTATCATCTCCCTCGGGAATATTTTGAGCTAATGTCGCCTCTCCATAAATTGGATAGGCTTTTTGCAATTCCAATACCCTTTCTCCTTCCGATAGACCACGCTCATTTAAAGAGATAAGTAGTGCCGTCTGATAAAAAAGATCTACTTGCTCCTGCATTTTTCTTTCAACATCATATAGATTCCACCATTTTTTTATATCGTCATTCCTAACACCTTCTTGTTTTTTATAATCTAATTTTCTCCTAAATATTTGGGCTGCCTTTTCAAACCGATCTTCTTTGGCTTTTGATTCTCCTAAAATTATATCACCAAAATTATGCGGCAAATAATAAGTTCCGTATTTTTTAGATTCTTCAATAGCCCTATCAAGTAATTGACCAGCCGTAACACTAGGACTTGGAATGCCAGTATTTGTAAAAAATTCTATATAATAATTTAGGAGTGATTGCTCTGTGTCGTTATATTTTGAAAAAAATCCCATATATTTTTTTAAAATAAGATAGGCTCTCGGGTCGTTTGAACCTGCCCCCTGATGGCACTTACTATAGCTCTTATAATTTCTCATGTGCCTCCCTAACTTTTAAACAATACTTTTTAAGATCCTTAAAATCCTTTATCCCTAGCTCCCAAGAATCCAATCCCTTCCAACATATAGTAAATCTTTTTCCAGCAGGCCAAGCGTAATCTAAATTAATAGTTCCGACAGTCGGATCTGTGATTCTCCATTGTCTATCTATATATAGATCTACGAAAACATGCCCACTAATGATTTCTCCTTGTGATTTCAACCATTCAGTATCAAGCGCTTCTACAATCTTCGCAGGAATGCCATTGGCGCGCATTAGAGAAGCAAACACTACTGCCCTATCGCCACAACCTGAAGCTTTTTTACTTTTTATAACCTGTGCCGCGGTCCTCTTACGTAAATTATCTCTGCGCCAAGGCCAAGATTGAATATGTTTTAGATTCGCTTTTATCCAGCGAAAGGTATTAAAGGCAGTTTCATAATCATTTCTTCCGAGCAATCGCTTGGCAATTTTTTTGATTTTCGGCGTGATTTTTGTCTGCTCCCCAGATTGCAAAAAATGCTTCGGACTTATAGTTTTAGTCATATCTTTATCCACTGTTATCCTAGAGTTTACTGGAAACAAAAAGTGAAGAATTGCGCGAAGAGGCAAATTTCACCCCGAAAAAAGATGAGCACGGGCTGAGGGTATCCTACGCTAAAGCTTCGGAATACCTAATTATAGACCAGTCTTATCATTCTTCAATGCTACGGAATTAAGTAGCCTTTTATACGCAAGTGCTTTACCGGAACCTGATTTTATATATCGCTCAAAATCTTTGGCCAATTTTTTCGTTTGGAATGCCGCGTAGAATACCAGCGTCCATGGCCTAAACGGTGCTGTGGCTTTTGAAAACCCGTTATTATGCTCCCCAAGTCTCTTTCTTAAATCTTCCGTGTAGCCGTAATAAAAGTTCTTAGATTTTAAGCTATATAAGATGTAAACATAGAACATTTTTGTGGGCCAAAGCCATTCCGTAGCCTTGGCGAAGGATGGCACGGGATGAGGGAATCGAACCCCCGCCTACTCTTTTGGAGAGAGTCATACTGCCACTATACTAATCCCGCATTTTTTAATTATGCGCTAAATTTTTCTAAAAATGCCTTTCCCAAACCCAGCAATTCGCGTGCAACCGTGGCGTCATAATATTTGATATTTACACAGCCAGCGTATCCTGATTTTATATTTTTGCCCGCATTTGGCTTTATATAAGGTTTTATAAATTGAGAGCTCGGAATTTTTGCGACATCCGACCAAAACTTTATCTGCTCTTTCACTAAATGATATTTATGTATATGCAAGGAAACTCTAAACTTTGATTCGACTAACTGGAATGATCGTCTTAGTAAATTAAGAAATGCTCGAATCAATTTTGGATCAGAATTTGTGAATTGAACTTCCCCATCGTGACTTTTGCCACCCTCGCAGTAGTACATAAGGGCGCACATAATTTTAAGAATACCTTTATCGCATAATATCTGATTTCTATCATCTATTAGGTCTACGCCAGCCATAAAGCAGGCAAGACGACTAGCGTCAGTTTTTTCCTTTCTGTTTTTAGCCGAGATAAGCTGCCCCGATGTTAACCGCTTAGATAATCGGGCTGAAGCCTTATCCGAAAGAATAAAGTCGCGGAGCCAAAGAGAAGCAGTGCTCTTGGAAATCTTTAGCTTTCCGCTAATTTCATTCAGCGATAATCCCCTTCTTCTTAAGGCTTGGGCCTTTAAAAATTGCTTTTTTAATCGCGGCATATTGAACTGCTTTTATGGATTACTTAACCCCTATAATCAGTTTATCATTCTAGTGTCTTGCAGCAAGTCCAATATCCACACAAAAGCTATTTTTTCGATTCCTTATGTGGCGTGTGTTTCTTGCACCATTTGCCCTTCGACTTCGCTCAGGATAAAACTTCCTTAATATTCTGCTGTTTTGTTTATTTTTTAGATTCTTTATGCGGTGTATGCTTGCGGCACCAACGACAGAATTTTTTTACTTCAATTTTGCGCTCAACTTTGCGCTTGTTTTTGCTTGACCAATAATTAGTCCTCTTGCAAACTGTGCACTGCATTTTGATTAAATTTGGTTGCGGCATGTTCACTATCGCTCAAGTTAAAAGTTAAAAATGAAAAGTTCAAATTTTTCTTTTTTAATTTTAAGATGTCGTTTTTATATTTTTTTGCTAAAGGCGAATCAGCCTCGGGCTGAAATTTTTACTTTTTAATTCCTCTTGAGCCGTTGGTCCCGCATCTTGCGGGACGACCCGTCTCTTGAGCCGTTGTCCGGAATCGAACCGGAGACCTACTCCTTCATTTTGTACCTCTTTTTATATAATACTTATAAGAGGATTAGACTGTATATTTGGCGTGTCTCAAATGAGATTTAGCCACCCTTGTCAGTCGTTCGTCCGCCTAAGGCGGAACGGTCTTAACCTAGTATAGGCCTTTAACCGTTATTCGGGATTCGCAATTAAATTTCTCTAATTGTGGGCATAGCCTCTGCGGCTTACCATGGAGTTGCTCTACCGACTGAGCTACAACGGCAAAAAATAACTTTGAACTTTTAACCTTAAACTTATACCTATCGTGTGGGCAGGGAGGGATTCGAACCCCCGTAGGCTAGAAGCCAGCAGTTTTACAGACTGCCCCGGTTAGCCGCTTCGGTACCTGCCCGTATCCAAAAATTCGAAATCTAAGTTTTTTGGAGCCATCCCGCGGAATCGAACCGCGAACCTACTGTTTACAAAACAGTTGCTCTGCCGATTGAGCTAGGATGGCTGATGGAACTCCTTATAATTTAAAACGATAGCCGGCGGCTATCGTAGAACCTCCGACTTAAAACATATTTTAAGTCTTTAATCCAGTTCCTTTATTTTTTCAGCTACTTCCAAGTCTTCGGGATTTAATTTTAAAACCTGCTTAAAGCAACCTATGGCATCCTCTTTGTTGCCTTGATTCAGATAAAGAAAGCCGAGCTTCCGATAAGCCTTGATATTTCGCGGATCCCGCGCTATCAAATCAATACAGGCCTTTTCTTCGGGAGCCTCAAACCCATTATTTTTGCTTTCCGGCAACGCCTTATTCTTACCATTATTTTCTTCAACCTTCACTTCCTCTTTGGCCTTCTGGATGCTTTCTAAAATTTGGGCCTGATCTAATTTTTCTAATACCTGAAGCTTCTGAATTTTTTTCAAACGATGTTGTTCCATCCAAGCGCGGGAACGGACTGTCCAAACCTGTGATTTCTCTCTTAATCTCTCAATGAGAAAAACAAAAAAGTTGTCTATTTTTAAAATAGATAGGCGCAATTTTCTTAAAAGCTTCTCAAGCCAGCCGGAAACCGCCGGCTGGAAACTTGAGTATTTAACCCCTCTGATTTTTATCTTAAACTTTTCAAGTAACGGAGAAGAAATATTAGCTTCTTGCGGTTTTTCGGGCAACTTCAGCAAAAGCTGCATTTTTCGCAAAACAATAACCACCATCCCCACAAAACATATAGCCAGAACAACCCAAGGCGTATAAGTTAGAATCAAATTAAGATTCATAATTCAAACCTTATAAATCTGCCAACTTTTATTTTCTCCCCGATTTTGCCGACATACTCGCTGACTAAATCTTTTATTTTTTGGTCAGGATTTTTCACAAATGCCTGCTCCAAAAGACAAATCTCGTCGCCTATTTTTCTTATCTTGCCTTCAATAATCTGGCTAATCACTGCTTCTGGTTTGCCAGAATTTTGAAATTCTTCGCCAAAACCCTGTTTTTGTTTATCTAAATATTCCTGCGGAATGTCTTCTGGTGAAAGATACAAAGGATTCATCGCCGCAATATGCATAGCCAAATCATGAGCCAGTTCTTTGAAGGTCTCATTTTTGGCCACAAAATCTGTCTCGCAGTTTAGCTCAACTAAAACTCCGATTTTTTTGTTGGGATGAATATAGGCTTCAACAACTCCGGCTTTAGTTTCTTTTTCAGCGCGTTTTTCCGCGATTTGCTTTCCCCGCCTCTGCAGAAGTTCCAACGCCTTATTAAAATCCCCGCCTGCTTCCTCAAGCGCCTTTTTGCACTCCATCATTGAAGACTGGGTCTTATCTCTTAATTGTTTGACTTGGTCAGAAGTAATCATGAGATCTCTACAGATTACAGATAAATTACTGATATACGGATTAAATTCAAAATCCCTCCTAGCCTCCCTTTTTAAAAAGGAGAGGCTATTTTCGCTCCCTCCTTTGGAAAAGGAGGGCTGGGGTGGATTTTTATTTTTATACGAGTATCCGTATTTATCAATATTCCGTAGCTAAATTTCTTTCGCTTGCTTTATCGCCCCGACTATCGCATCTAAAATAATCCGCACAGAAGACGAGGCATCGTCGTTGGCTGGAATAGGATAATCCACTAAAGTCGGGTCGGTGTTTGTGTCGCAAATTCCCACAACCGAAATGCCAACTCTCCTTGCTTCTCTGACAACTAAATTATCTTCTTTGATATCGGCGACAAAAATCGCTTCGGGCAATCTAGTCAAGTTCTTTATTCCTTCAAGATTAGTTTTTAAGCTTTCCAACTCCTTTTGAAATGCCAGCCGTTCTTTCTTGGTGTATTTTTGCAATTCATCTTGGGCAATCTGCGTTTCCAGGTTTCTGAAATATTCAATGCGCTTGCCAATGGTTTTAAAATTCGTCAATGTGCCGCCAAGCCATCGGCCAATTACATAAGGCATGCCACAGTTTTGCGCTCCTTCTTGAATAATTTTTTTGACGGTTGGCTTTGTACCGACAAAAAGAATTGTGCCGCCTTTGCTAGCTATTTCACTAATAAAATTCACTGCTTCCTCCAGCTTAGCCAAAGATTTATCCGCGTCAATAATATGCACCGCGTGCCTGACGCCAAAAATATACGGCTTCATTTTAGGATTCCAGCGGGAAGTTCTGTGGCCAAAATGCGCGCCAGCTCCAACCAGCTCCTCAACCGAGGGCAGTTTAAAATCTATTTTTTGTGGTTCTTGTTTTTCTTCAGTCATAATCATATCTCTTTCTTGCTTAGGTAATAAAAATAAACCAATAAATTTTTTATTATTAGCATTTATCCTCCTTATCTAATACAAAATCAGTATATAATAAGGCGGGAAATAAATCAACTCCAAAGACGACTAAAAAATAAATTTTATGCATCCCCTCCTTAGATGAGGAGGGGAAATAAAGGGGTGGTGCTGAAATAATATCAGCACCACCCCTCAATCCTCCCCTCATCTGAGGGGAGGAGGAAATAATACAATAATCTTTATATTTAAAAACCGACTCCTCCGAGTCGGTTTTGTGTTTTTGTTTCCTGCTGTAGCCCTTTCTACCTCTCTTGGTAGTCTGAGCGCCTCCTTTGCTCCGGAGCGCTTGCACCATTTCCCCGGGCAGACGCAATCCTAATTTCTTCTTACGCCTTTTCCTCATAGCGCACCTCCTAAATAAATTACCCCTCCCTTTTTAAAGGGAGGCTGGGAGGGATTTTAAAAATCCCCCTTAATCCCCCCTTTTTCAAAGGGGGAGATAAATTTATGCTAATCGCCACAGGGCTGGGGCAGATGCGGGGTAACTTTCTCTGCCTCCACAGCCCTCTGACGATTAATTATTTTAAAAGTTTTCCTTCTCTGAATCCGCTATTTTTCATACCGGACTCGGAAATGGAGGGAACCGCGGAAAAATTTTTTTGCGGTTCCCGTTTATAAATTACTCTCGGTGGCTTCCTCCCTCTGGCTTGCCAGATGCCTAATCCTGCCCTAATTTTGATTATTGGACTGAAAGATTTTGGCAACAGCAGGTCAGTCGCGGTTTTTTATAGTTCCGCGGCTGCCATACGCCTGGGCCGTCCGTTGTCTTGGGCCATAATTGCGGACTGGATTTGTCCATCGCCCGTAATAACGCCCACCGAGAAATTAATTTTGAAAAAAGAACATTCCTTTCTCTGAAACTTCATAAACATTTATTATAAAGTCTCGGAGAAAGGGAGGGCTCGTAAATATTCGCGTGAGCCCTCCAAGATGTCCAATTATCGGATTGGACTTCCGGCAGGATTCAGTTCCAGGCTCCTGCAAGCCTGCGCGTTTTTTTCACAGGAGTCGCTTCCCTCCTCCGAGTTCCATTCCTCTGACTTGCTCCTTTCTTAGAAAATTTCGGGTGGCATTTTGATATTTGATAGCTGCCCGTAACCAATACTTATTTAGAGCAACATGCTCAGGGCCTTCTCGGTCTCCTGAATTTCCTTTTCTATCCACCCCCGACTGTATTTGTTATTTACTCTCGAAAGCTCTTCCTTCTTCGCGTTAATTTTCCAACGCAGAAAAGCTTCCTCGGACTCGAAGCGTCCTGCTTCGATGCGCGCCTTGGGGTACCCAGCGTCCCAGTCCATCCAACGTAGGTTCTCAGGCGTGAGGGCGAAGTCGGCCGGATCGTCGTTGAACTTGGCGTTACAAGCGAAGTTATAGACGAGCCGATCGGAGCAGTTGGAATCGTCAAGCTCATTGGCGCCTTTGAAGGACACCTCGTTGAACTTCTTGATCCAGCCGTCCATCCGACGTTCCCATAGAATCTGGGTGAAGTGCGAGAGGCTGTGCACCCAACCGCCATGCTTATTGCGTCGATTCTCCCGCGCAGCAAGGAAAGTCTCGAGCGCTGCCTCCAACAATTCCGGCGTGGATTTATCCTCACTCAGAACCGTGAGAACAAAATTCTCGCCCTCTATGTAGTCCTTGACGCTCCGAACCATTTCAATGGCTCGGTCGGTCTGTCCGTCATGGATCAAGCCTTTTAGTTGATCATTGCGTTCACTCATCATCTATCTCCTTTCAACGAGATTGTCCACGACCGTTTTCAAATCGTAGGGGTTTCTGTTTGCTGTTCCGTCAACTTCCACGCCAGCTCGGTTGAACTGTTCTACACCGCCACCGCTGTTAGCGACGATATATCCGCTGTATCCTCCTTTAGAGAGAGAACGGACAACATCTGCTCCGGTGATATCGGACTTTCCCAATCCATAACCGACCAACACCACATCCGGCTCGAGAGCATTCACCATCTGGCAAGTCCGTTCGATAGAATCGAACGGCTCCAGAGTCAACAGCTCATGATTGCTTGCGCAACTAGAGAGCTCCCATTGACGCACAACCTCATTGAGTCGATCGTCTACAAAGAAGACTTTGGCCATAGTCCTGCTCCTTTCTTATTTTTTATCTCAACTGAGACAAAATAGAAACTAGTTTTTCAATTCCCATTTTGTCTCAGTCAAGAATTGTATAAAAGAACATTTCTCTCCAGCAATCGAAGAGAAGGATGGAGGCGAAGAAAAATATTTCCCTCCCCCATCCTTCTATCAAATTGCGGCATCCGAATGGCGTAAAATTCTATGCGAATTACGCCCATGCGAATAGATAACATTGAATGACGAAAATTCACCCGAACGCGCTCACCCGAATATTTCATAACTCACCCTACCCCTCTCTTATCTTAAGAGAGGGAAAAATACCCGGAAAACAAATAAGGCGGCTAAGAAATATCATCTATAATATCTATATAGAGGAGACTTCCCAACCGCCTTTTCTGCCTTGGCTATATGCTATAAGCCATATGCCATAAGCTACACTTTAGTCTCTCCTCTAAAGTTATATTTTAAGCTAAAAAGTACCTTTATTTATCGTGCGCTCTCATTATAGCATATTTCAGAAACATTGTCAAGTCTTTGGCTATTTTTTTATTTTTCCATTCTTTTCCGCCTTGCCGATATCTTTTTTCCCTTGTTTCCTTATCGCCCAGTTTTGGCCTCTAATAATGACCGATTTGCAGTATGCGCTAGTATAGCATATATTAGATTCATTGTCAAGGATTTCTCTCTCCCCTCCTTTAGGAGGGGCTGGGGGAGATTTTTTAAAAATCCTCCCTAACCCTCCTTAAAAGGAGGGAAAATTTATCTCTCCTCTTGCAAAAAAGCTCTTTTATTGATAAGATAGCTACGGAATACGGATTTTGTACTGACATACGGATAAGAACAAAATTCGTAATCTGTATATCCGTAATAATCTGTAATCCGTAGAGAAATCATGAAAAAAGATATTCATCCAACCTATCATCCCGCCGCCACCGCCAAATGCGCTTGCGGCAACACTTTCAAAGTCGGCTCAACTAAACCGGAACTTAATGTTGAAATTTGTTCGGCTTGCCATCCTTTCTATACCGGCAAAGAAAAACTAATTGATACTGCCGGAAGAGTTGAGAGATTCAAGAAGATGGTGGAAAAAGGGAAGGGAATGAAAAAGGGCAAGAAATCTAAATAAATTTCCAATTTCTAATTCCTAATTTCTAATAAAAATCCCGATATCCAAACCCAAAATTTAGTCATTGGACATTAACTCATTGGGGCTTGATTAGGTTAATTAGAATAATTAGGTCAATTAGAAATTTATTTGCCCGATAAGACAGGCTTTGTCTGGCAAAGTAAAACGCGATGAACACTCCAAGGGGTATTATACTAGAAATCCGTGCTGGTACTGGCGGCGATGAAGCCGCTCTTTTTGCTATGGATTTGTATAAGATGTATTCCAAGTTTGCCCAGTATCAAGGCTGGAAACAAAGCGTTATTGACTCAAGCCAAACAACTATTGGCGGGTTAAAAGAAATCGTTCTTGAAATTGACGGCCCTGAAGTTTATAATTCATTAAAGAACGAGGGCGGCGTGCATCGGGTGCAAAGAATTCCCAGAACCGAGAAAAACGGCCGGGTTCATACTTCAACTTCAAGCGTCGCTGTTTTGCCAAAAATAGAGGCTTCGGAAATTAAAATAAATCCAGCGGATTTGGAAATTGGCACAACTCGTTCCTCTGGTCCGGGCGGCCAAAACGTTAACAAGGTTGAAACAGCTGTCAGGGTTGTTCACAAACCAACGGGCATTATGATTCTTTCGCAAACCCAGCGCTCGCAATCGCAAAACAAAGAAAAAGCAATGGAAATTTTGCGCGCCAAACTTTATGAAAGACAACAAGAACAGCAAAGCTCGCAAATTGGCCAACAGCGCAGAGAACAAATAAAAAATGCCGAGCGTTCCGATAAAATAAGAACCTATAATTTCCCGCAAAATAGAATTACAGATCATCGCATCGGAAAATCGTGGCATAATCTGGAAGAAATTTTGGATGGAAAATTGGATGTTATAATAAAGGCGTTTAGGAAACAATCATAATTATCCTGAATTACGAAACGCACAGGACGGATTTAAAAATCTCCCCTAGCCCCTCCTAAAGGAGGGGAACAACTCCCTCCCTTTAGGGAGGGTTGGGGTGGATTTTAAAAATCATCCTCTTTAAAAGAGAGGCCAACTATTTCGCAATTCATAGGACTTCAGTTCTTAAACAATTTTTAGGAGGAAACTGGGTCGCTTTCGTCCTGCTTTGCGGGGCTACGGCGAACCAAGGAGGATAAATAATTAACAACCATAAGACCTTCTGCTATCAACTTTAAAGCAGGGCTTTATGGTTGATGGCAAAGAAGTTTTCATGGTTTGCAAAGGAGGTGTGAATTATGGAACAGATAAAATCAGGATCCAACCAACCCCTAATAATGCCGGGGCCGAAATTCAATGAGCCAGAAGAATCTTGGATGAAAAGAAATGGCCAAAGAATTATTCTGGGCATCATTGCTGTTTTGATTATCGCTGGCGGAATTTATCTTTATAACAATTATAAAGATACAAATTCCCCGATAACCCAGGAAACGCAAGAAGAAAATACAGAAGAGATAACTCCAGACCAGGTAAAAGTCGGCGAATCTAATCAGACTGCACAAGGCAACCAGACAGACCAAACAGGCGCATCAACAAACCAAACTCTGACATCATTAGAAAAAGCGGTGTTATTAAAAATAGAAGGCGGAAAAGTAGCAGTTAAGGCAGAAAAAGGAGCCGGCGTCACTCACCTATCAAGAAAAGCGCTCAAAGAATACGCGCAGGCGCATCAGGATATAAAACAGAATTTGACTCCGGAAAAGAAAGTTTATGTTGAAGATTATCTCACTAAAAAATCAGGCCCGATGAGAGTGGCTGTTGGCCAAGAATTATCTTTTGACGAAAACCTTATCAAAGAAGCGATTGATAAATCCAACCAATTAAGCGAGTCCCAGCTCAAAAATCTTCACAAATATGTTTTGCTAGCCCCCTCTTTGTCAGCGTGAAATTAGTTTCTAACATAAAACCCCCGCGATAAGCTTAGGGGGTTTTATGTTGTTTGCACCGGGTTAGATGTCCGACGTCAATATTTAAATATTGACGTCGGACATCGATAATTTTTTAAATAATTTCTATTTTCGCCATCCAAAAATTTTGCCATAAATTCGGCCGAGGCGAGCGTTAAAAATTTGCGTGCTGTGGTCGTCAGCGCGAAGCGCTGGGCATAGCAAATTTAGCGAGCCGAGGACCAGAATTTATCAAAATTTTATGGCTGGCGAGAGTTTTTTGCCTACTTTTTGTCGGCACAAAAAGTAGGTCTTTACCACCTTTAGATAAAGGTGATTTTCTATTTCAACATTATATCCAACTGCTCTTGAATTACCCTAGCCAGTTCCATAACCGAATCCCCGTAAAATCTGTAAACTGATTTATTCCAATTGGAGCCGGCAAAATAGATCATTGCCGCTTTCCATTCGGCATCCTGCGTCTGCTGATTGGCGCCGTTGCTTGAAAGCTTAACCGCCGCGGCTGTAAAGGCATCATCTATGTTCCAAGGCGAAGGCGGATTGTGGCCGGTTAACTGCGCTACTCTGTCTTTATAACCAAGCCAGGTGGTTGGCAAAAATTGAGCTGGGCCCATTGCTCCGCCCCAACCATATGAAGGCTTCCGCGAAACCGGCATTTGGTCAGGGTCAAGATTTAGTTCATCGCAAATCTGAACAAATGCTTTTTGATCAGCTGGCCGCATATCTTTTTTCCAAGTGCCTGTGCCGACATTTGTTCCCCAGCTTGATTCTTGTTTTAAAACCGCCAGCAAAAACGCGGGGCGAACGCCGGTTCTATCGGCGGCAAATTTGGCGTGCTTATAAGCCTCTTCCAAAGTCATTGATAAGCCAACGCCTTCCAAAAGATACATCTGCTTTTTAATTTCTGTTGCGCTTGATTTTGCTTTTTGCAAAAGCTTCTGATAAGCGCTTTCTTCGCCTTTTGTCTGAGTCAGCAATTTATTCTTTTCGGTCTGCTGCAATCTTAAGGCCTGGCGTTGAATCTCCTGTAGGGATTTTAATTGCAACTCTTCTTCTTGCCTCTGAGAAAGATCATTTTTTTCTTCCTGCAAATCTTCTTTAATGGTTTTTATTTCCGTTATGGTGGCGTATGTTCTTTCCTGAATTGTTTCCAGGGCATTCATTTCGCTAAAAACATCCGATAGTCTTTTCTGGCTGAAAATTAATTCTATCATATTCTCCTGATCAAATTCATGAATACCTCTTAGGTATTGAACCAGCAATTCCCTTTCTCTTTCAAGCTTTGTCTCTTGCTTGCCAATCTCGCTGGATTTATCAATGATGGCTAATTGCGTCTGCCTTAAAACAAGCTCTGTCTGTTTTATCTCAAGCTCCACCTGCTTTTTTTTATTGTCTAAATTTTTAATTTCCTGATTTAGAGTTTTAGACTGGCTTTGCGCCCGGCTGATTTCTGAACGATATTGATCTATTTCCGCCTGAATCTCATCCAGCTCTTTCTGAAGACTATCTCTTAAATCATCTACCGAAGCGCGGCTATTGAGAACAGGGGCGAATAAAAAGAGCAGTAAAAAAACAAAAATAAATCCCCACACCATAAACCCGCATCTATAATTTTCTAACCTACCCACTGAGTCACTAGAACATTTATGCGCTTTGTTGCCCTGATGGGCTTTTGGTGTGGGGATAAAAAAGCGCCAAGCCATAAATATTGCGGACCTGTATCCGTTAGTATTTCTTGCCGATGGCTGGCGCGATTTCTTAATATTGACTAAATTTAGAAAAAATTTCAATTGACCTAATTCCTAATTTCTAATCAAATCCCAATCTCTAAATACCAAATAATAAAATTTTTGGAAATTGATGGTTGGGTATTATTTAGGTTAATTAGAAATTCTCTATTTTTCTCCGGACTCTTTTTCTGCCGAAGCCTCAGCTTCCTTGGCTGCCGCTTCCTCTTCGCCAACAACCTTAACTTCCTCAATCTTCTCTTCAATCTTTTCTTCCAAAGTGGCTAACTCTTCTTCCGAGCGTGGCGGCACAACAGAAGCCACAATTTCATCTGGCTCAGCCAAAATTTCAACGCCAGACGGGACTAAAAGATTTTTAATTAAAATGTGGTCTTCAAAAGTCTTTAGCGCCGAGATATCAACATCTAAATGATGAGGTAAATTTCCGGGCAGAGCCTTAACTTCTATCTCTTGGATATTTTTAACCAAAACCCCGCCCTCTGATTTAACTGCCGCTGATTCACCGGAAAAAACCAAAGCCACCTTGGCTTCAATTTTTTCATCCATTCTTACCTGATAAAAATCGATGTGTAAAATCCGTTCGCTTAACGGATCGCGGACAATATCATGAATTAAAACATTGGTTTTTTTGCCATCAATCTCAAGAGCCACCAATGATGATTCTCCGGCTTGACGATATAGTTTATCGAAATCTTTCTCGGACACAGAAACAGGCTGCGATTTTATTCCCCGGCCATACAAAATAGCCGGTATCTTATCGGCTTTTCTTAATTTATTAACCTTTCTGCCAACTTCTTGTCTTGATTGCGCTTTTAGAGATAGCATATAAATCTTTGAGCTTAATCAATTTAACACAAGCATCTTATCATAAGTTTACAAAAAAAACAAGCACTTAGACGTAAAAAGTGTCAGGCAACTTTATACAAGGCGCCCGACACTTTTTCTAACATAAAAAGGCCTTTACTGAATTTTTATCACCTGCACCGGGCAAATATCTGCCGCATCTTTGCAGCAACCCGGATCCAAAACCTCCAGCTCCTCTATACCTATTCTCTCTGTATTTTTAATTGCGTTTTTTAAATGAGATAACCCGTCTTCTGCCATCTCAAAAAAAGCCGGGCAAATCGCGGCGCAACTTCCGCAACCAATGCATTGAGAACGCTCTAATATAATTCGCATATCCTAAGCGACCCCGACACCCTGATTACACCCGGATTATCCAGATAAATTAATCCGGGTCATCCGGGTGTATCCGGATATCGGTGTCGCTATATCTTTACTGGCGTTTCTGGCTCCCCGCCTTTTAAAACCGCAATTATATTTCTAGCGGCCAGCTCCGACATCGCGCCTCTTGTTTCTTCTGTGGCGGAAGCGGTATGAGGCGTTAAAACCGTGTTCTGAAGGCCAGCTAAACCTTCGGCCATCTTTGGCTCCTGCTCATAAACATCCAAAGCCGCGCCCCTAATATCGCCAGCTTTTAGTGCTGCGACAAGGGCATTCTCATCAATAATTGGCCCGCGCGCCGTATTTATAAGATAGGCTGTTTTTTTCATCATTTTAAACTGCGGACCCCCTATTAAATGTTTGGTTTCCGGCGTCATAGGCACGTGTACTGAAATAAAATCAGAATCTTTTAATAGACTTTCTAAATCCCGGTATTCTAATTTGTATTTCCCCTCCGCTTCCTCATTTCGCTTGACGTCGTAATAAAGAATCTTCATTTCAAAACCATCAAACATTCTTTTCGCCACCGCCTCGCCAATGCGGCCAAGACCAACTAGCCCCAAAGTTTTGCCAACCAAATCATTGCCCAAAAATAGCATCGGCGCCCAGCCAGTATACTTTCCGTCGCGCATATATTGATCTGACTCAACTATCCGATGAGCGAGAGCAAAAATTAAAGCGATTGCATGTTCAGCAACTGATTCTGTCAAAACTCCGGGAGTATTAGTAATAATAAGATTATGCGCCGCCGCATCCTGCAAATTTATATTATCATAGCCGACCGCATAATTGGCAATGATTTTTAACTGCGAACCGGCTGCCTGCATTAATTCCGCGTCCATTTTATCGGTCAGAAGCGACAAAATCGCGTCAACGCCTTTAACTTTTTCTAGGAGTTGCTGGCGCGGCAAGACGCCGTCAAAATCCGAAACTTCAACCTCAAACCCCTCCTTCTTTAATAACTCAATCCCAGATTCTGGGATTTTTCTTGTGACAAAAACTTTTGGCATGATTTTATTTTTTATTATTAATTATTATCTAAGAGAGAAACAATTGTCTTTATTGGGCAAAGTTTTAGTTTCTACAAAGCCTTTTTCATTAACTAAAGCAAAAGTGGCCTGGCTTGTAGTTTTAAGTTTTGTCCAGACGCAATAACCGCCCCCATTTCTGCTTGAATCGGTCCAATAATAGGCGTATTCGGCATCAGTCTCGTTAGACAAAGGAATCAAAAGATTATATGGTGCCAGAATTTCTGAATTAGGCGGTATTGGAACTGGATTATTTGGCAAGTCTGGATATCTAGTATTCTCATCATAATACATCTCCATCACTAAAACCATCTGATTTATGGTCGCTTTTCTTTGCGCATCCTCTGCTTTGGCTCGCGGCACCTCAATAACTGATTCTAAAAATTCACTTAATGGCTTGGAGTCTGCTGGCTTTTCCAATTCCATCGACTCATTAAAATTAGATAAAGACAAGCTTATTGCAGAAAATTCTTTAATTTTGGACTCTGCGACAACCGGCTCTTCCTTTTTAAGAACAATTTTATGGATCATCCTGTCTGATTTTCCTACCCAAATTTCTCCGCTAATTTTAGCAAGCTCATCGGCAAATTCCCTAAATACTTCTTCGTTTTCAAAATAATCTTTTTCCGTTTTTAGAATCTCCGCGACTCGAGATAAAAAGTTTCTGATTTCAGACGCATTAAGAGTCACAAGGTAATGAAAAGATTTTATTTTATTGTCGTCTTCCAAAAGAATGTCATTTTCTTTTTCCTCTTTTATATTGAAAAGGTTGGTTTGCTTAATCAAGTCGCGAAGCTGCTCCTCTTCTGCTTGGCTTAAAGCATTATCAATGCTGCGCAGACCGAGCTCTTCTCTCTGTTGTTCATAGTCATCAAGAGCGCTCTCCATGCCTAAATCCTTTAATGACTTCTCCAAATCCTCCTTGGTTACCCTTATCCATTTATTATCAAACGTTGAATCTCCGGCAAACGGAATAGGAAAATTTTCTAATTTAAAATAGGTTTCCTTGTCAATATGCTTGAGTTGGCCAGAAAAAGAAAAGTTAATCGGTGATCCAAGCGTATTGAGCTCAAAATTAATATCAATTTTTGGTTGTTTGATATCTTTAAAATCAAAAAAACCAGCTGATTCAATGGTTAGCTCTGTTTCGGAGTCCTGCGCGTTTAGAGTGATTGAAGAATTATCTGCTATCGCTGAAAAAATAGCCCCAAAAATATTATTTTCGAAAACAGAGGATATTTTCTTTGTGCCTATCTCAAATAAAAAATCATATCTAAAACTTCTTAAATCCTTCCCCATTTTTCCAATCGCCTGCTTAACTACCCTCTCTGGCGATGGAGATAAAAACTGGCTATAAGCAAAAAAGGCTAAACCAATAATCCCAAAGAGACAAATAAGCCCGAGCGCCACCGGTTTCATTTTGGAAGACAGCGGAGATCCAATACTTTCCTCTTTAATTGCTGGTGATTCAGAAATTTCTGATCCGAAGGAAGGGTAAATTATCTTTACTTCCTGAGGTTGCGCCTGTTGTTGGCTAGGAGGAAACAAAGAATCTAATGCTTCTTGCACCTGACCTTCGCTCCAGCCCACCTGCAAAAGATCTTCGCGGGTTTTTTCTTTAGAAAATCCGCTGGCCAAAGATTGTTTAATATAATCTGCTAATTTTTGATCAATCATAATTTAATTTTATCTTGTGAACCAAATAATTTTATTTTTTCTTCCACGACCTCTCTTAGTGCTTCAAGAATCGGCTCCAAAATTTTATAAGGCGTGGTCTCTTCGGGGTTATCCTCTAATTGCTCGCTTAATCTTTCTTTATAAACAACGCGTAAATCAGTATTAACATTCACCTTCACAATGCCAAGCCTAATTGCCTCCTTAACGTCTTCTTCGGGAATGCCCGAACCCCCGTGTAAAACTAGAAATGCTTTGCCTTCCAGCTCATTTCTAATGTCGGTCAAACGCTCCAAATTTAATTTTTCCCCGCCTTTTGAAAAAATACCATGCGCATTGCCAATGACAACCGCTAGAGAATCAACGCCTGTTTTTTCAATAAAATCCCTTGCCTGATCTGGACTAGTTAAGTCTTCCTCTTTTATTTTAAGCTCCTCTTTATGCAAGGAAGAGCTGCCACGCAAATACCCAAGCTCGCCCTCAACTATTATCTGGCGGTCAAAAGTTTTTTCTACTTGGCGGATATAATCAACTACTAATTTTGTTTTGGCTACATTTTGCTCATAGCTTAATTCTGAGCCATCAAAATGAATCGCGTCATAGCCAGCGGCCAATGCCTTTTTTATTTTTTCAAGCGATTTCCCATGGTCTAAATTTAAAATTATCGGCAATTTTGTCCCAATGCGCCAAGCCTCAACCAAAGCCACTGCTTCTGGCATGCCGACAAATTCCGCCTCGCCTTCAGAAGTTGAAACAATAATTGGCGCGTTTAGGTTTTTGGCAGCCAAAACTATCGCCTTTAATGTCTCGGCGGTTGAAAAATTGAAAGATCCTACCGCGTATTTACCCAATTGTGCCTGTTTTAAAATCTCCTTCATAGCCTTGCTACGGAATACGGATTTATTACGGATATACGGATTAATTTATATTAACGACTCTTTTAAATTTTACGCCGCTCTTTGTAAAATGGGCAATAATTCCAAGTTTTAGATTTTTGGCTTTTAAGTAAGAATACAGCTGGTCTATGTCCTTTTTAGAAAAAAATTACGGATTTTTATTTCTAAAATAATCTTGTCTTCTATTAAGAAATCGAAATAATATATACCGATATTTTTTCCTTTATAGGATATTTTTGCCGGCAATTGCTCTTTAAAAATGAATCCTATCTATTCTAGCTCTCGCGACACGCCTTTCTGATAAAAACTCTCTTTGTGCCCTGATCCAATATTATTAAAAACACTAAATAGCGCGCCGATAATTTTATGGGTCAAGTCTGAATAGATTAGGGGTTTTCTCAAATTAGTCGGCATTTTATCCGTATATCCGTATTTATCAGTATTCCGTAGCTATTTTAACTCAATATAACCACGTTCCATATTTTCCACCACCATTTCTTCCAACTTTTCTTCTCCCATATATTCAATAAAAATTTTATTCCAAAGAGCCTCTTGTTGATGATAAAGATATTTGCCCAACCCCCCATGGGTTAAAGAAATAACATTATCTACCAAATCAAAACTAACTATCTCTTCCCCTTTTTTCCCGGCTGGGAATATTTCGCCGGCAAAATCGTCTATATCGCGCCAAAAATCAAATTTTATCTGCGGATTCTTTTGCCCCATTGCGTCCATTTCTTTTTCAGCCTTTAACCAATGAATGGTTTCGGGATTAACGTGGGGCTTAAAAAGTCGGGGGTCATTGGGATCTATTTTAGCTAAATAACGGACGATTATTCGCCACAATGTCCCGCCATTATCAGGCATAGATTCAACAATAGAACCCGACAAAAGACTAACTAGACGCTGGCCAAAATTTGGCTCGCTTGAATATTTCAAAAATAGCTTTGAATAAAAATCAATTTCGTGAAGATAATGTAAAACGAGACTAAAGGTTTCCAGAGATTGACCAACCAGTTGCTCTTTTTTAATTGGTAGGATAAATACAAAACCTAGCTCTTTTAGATGGCTGATGTTATGGAGTTTTTTGCCAACAAATTTTTCCCCAATTTCAGTCCATTTTTCGGACAATACCCTAACTTCAATTTCTCTTTCTTCAAAACTATCAACGGTTAAATCGTTATACGGTCGGAAAAAAGTCTCATTCAACCAACGCTCATTTTCTACGAATCTTAAAGCAGCGAAAATCTCAAAAAGATCTTCTTTTTCCAGCAATTCCTTAATCTCTGAATGCCCCAGAGCCTTTAAAATATTGCGAGGCGGATTCAAAAAAAGAAAATCCCGCATCTTTTCTTTTTTAAGAAAAAAGCCTTTTTTTATGTTAGCTGTAGTCTTTAAAATATCTATCATTTTTTGGCAGCAGACGTTCTTGCTAAAATCGGGCCGGCCCAAAAATTCAAAAAGGGCATCGTCAGCTTCTTTGGTTTTTTTTAAAATTTCTCGCTGGACATATTGAGCATCTGCCTTATCTTGAGCAATGCCCAAATCAGCTAGCTTTTGCCGGACAATCCGTTCGTTTTCCTCAAAGATTTTTTCCGGAATGCCCTTTTTACCGGTTATTTTTTCCATTTTATCAAATAGATCGACCAAAACATTTTCTGGCGTTCTAAGAAGTCTGGCTATGTGTTGAATCTCGTTCATAAGAATTTATTCTTGCATGGCAAAAATTTTGTGATAAAATCGTGGCGAGATGAGCGTAAAAATCGCGTGTATCGCACTCCGAAGGCGGGGCGGGCATAGCGATTTTATCCGCCTTGGGCGGAGAGCCTGATTTTATCAAAATTTTATGCCCAAAGTAACGAGAAAAGTTATATTTTAAAACTCTTAACCTCAATCTTTTTCCATTCCCCCCATTCCCCTTTTTTTAATAAACCATTTTTAGCTCCAAAATGCTGGACAGTTGAAGTCGCATTAGCTGTTCCAAGCTGAATTGCGTGCTCAATGATAGAAGGCTGAATTTTTGTCTGCGAAGATTTCTGGATAAAACCAGCGACAAACCCTGAACCAAAAGCATCGCCAGCGCCTGTCCGGTCTAAAATTTCAGATTCCGGGATCCCAGCCCGATAAATGTTTCGGCCGTCAGAAACTTTAACGCCGTCTGGACCTTTAGTCATAACCGCAATTCCCCTCACCCAAACATCTAGCCGCTTAAAAATTTCTCTCTCTTCGTTATATGGCAAACAGGTTAATTTTGCCGCCTCTTCTCTGTTTAAAATAAAAATGTCAATTTTATTTAATAGCGGCTCAAGTTTATTAATGCTTAATTTTAGTTGATCTGCGCCGGGATTAACCGCGATTTTTATCCCTTCTTTATGGGCAAAATTAATCAGCGGTTCAAATAATTCTGCTGATTTTCCCGAAAGACCGGAGATATAGAACCATTCGCTTTTCAGCTCTTTCCAAGAAACATCACTTTTTGCAAGCTCATGACAGGCGCCTTCATAAACCAGAATGCTTCGCTCGCCAGAAGGAACTGACAAAACAACAGAATAAGCTGTTTTATTTTTTTTATCTTTAACAATAAAACCGGTATTTATATTAAGTTTTTTTAACTCGCTAAGAATTGTCTCTCCGCCCGCATCCCCGCCAACTTTTCCAACATAAGCGGTTTTTAATCCCTGCAGAGCAAAGGTCGCGGCCGTATTCGTCCCTCCGCCGCCTGTGGCAAAAATCACGTCTTCAACATATATTTTTGCGCCCTGCGGCACGCATAATCCCTTGCCAGTCGCAAAAACATCGTCTTTTAAACGCTGAAAATTCTTGCTGACAACAAACATATCGCGAGTGGCAGAGCCGAAAGTAATGATATCAAACATAAATCAGAATTACGAATCAAGAATTACGAATAACCTTGCATGGCAAAAATTTTGTTATAAAATCATGGCGAGATGAGTGTAAAAATCGCGTGTATCGCACGCCGAAGGCGGGGCGGGCATAGCGATTTTAGCGAAACGAGCCTGATTTTATCAAAATTTTATGCCCTGCAAGTAATCTTTTGGTTACTTTTCTGTTAGCAGAAAAGTAACAAGAAAAACTATATCGCCTTCATTATCTTCTCCTTTAACCCCTTCACATCAAATTCCGCTAATTGATAAACTTCATTCACCGGGCCGGATTTTAAGAAATGATCCACACCGATAACTTGATTTAGGTAATTGGGCGGCAATAAGAATCTGTATAAAAATCCGGGCCAGCCATTGTGCAAGGTGATAACATGCGGCCGCTCATCGTCGGACAAAATTAGATTAGCTTTCTGCGGATCGTTTTTCTTTAATTCTTCAAATAATTCCGGCGAGGTAACCGCAATAATTTTTATATCAAAATCATTTTCAAGTTCAGGCAGAATTTCCAAAACATTAGCCAAAACCTGCCCGCCGCAAATTGCCAAAACGACTTTCTTCTTATCATTCTCCGAAAATGGTTTAAAAACATAAGCGCCATTTGTCGCTTCGCTAGCCTGCGGCACAACCCAGCCTGGGCGAATTTCCCCGCGTTTAAGCACGGGGGTCCCGGGCCTCATCACAGACAAAGCAATCGGCTCGCCTTGTTTAAGCGCGTAAAAAAGCATCTCAATTGTTTCATTGGCATCCATGGGTTTATAAACCTTTATCCCCGGATAAGCGTCAAACAAAGACATCCAATACATGCCATGGTGCGTTGGCCCGTCTTCGGCTGTTTCCATTCCGTCGTGCGCGGCCAAAACTATAAAAAATCCCTTGGAGGCTTCATCCATTGCGTTATTTATCAAAGCCATACGGACAGGGTTGCTCATAATGGTTGTGAAAACGCCGTAAGAAGCAAAAACGCTCATTGGCCGGAAGCCCCCCGGCAAAGAATCAAGAGTCAGCGCCGTTGACATCATAGCCATGTTGGCTTCGGCAATACCAAAACGGATGCCCCGACCAAGCGGATTTTGACCATTGATAATGCCATAAACATTTTCTGCTGCGCCGGTTAAAATTGATTTCATTAAATCCCCTGCGCCGATATAGAAAAATCCGTTTTGCCCCATCAGCCATTTAAAAAATGCTTCGGTGGCTTTTCTGGTCGCGATTTTTTCGCCTTCCTTAAAGATGAGTTCTGGCGGCAACTCTTCGGGCCGCTTAATGGATTTATAATCTGCCATTGGCCGTCCATTTAAGATTTTTTGCATTTGCGACGATAATTCGTTTTCTGGCTTTATTTTTGATTTGCAAATTTCCAACCGGCTTAAAATATATTTGGCATCATCTTTATCTAGTTGCGAGATTACAACATCAATATCTTTTTGGATTTCTCCGTCAATTCCCGGAACATCAAAGCCAATATTTTTCATAATCTGAACGTATTCTTCGTGCGGCGCGGGTGTACCGTGAGAATCAGCTGTGCCTTCAAGCTTGCCATAATATTTACCCTTGATAGCATGACAGATAACAACAGTTGGCCGACCATTGGCAAAACCCTCATATGCCTTTTGATAAGCATGGCATAATTCCAAAACATTGTGGCCATTAGCCTCAATCACATTCCAGCCTAAACCCCACCAATGATTGATATAAGGCGAAGCAATAACTTCTGTTATTGGTCCATCAATACCAAAACCATTAAAATCCAAGGTAACAATAACATTGTCCATACCCATTGAAACAATGGAATTCCTTGCTTCATAACTTATACCTTCTTCGGTTTCCGCATCGCCGGCAATAACAAAAACTTTTGCGCCAAGCCCGTTTGATTTTTGTAAAGTCGCCAAACCTAAAGCCGCGGAAAACCCGTGACCCGATGAGCCGGTTGAGACATCAGCCAAAGCATAACGCGATTCAACGTGGCCTGATGGCCCGGAACAATGCCTGAAATATTTTAGGCAGCTTGGCAAAACTGCCCCTAATTTTTCTTTGTCAATTTCAACGCCTTGACGCTCTAATGATTCGTATATCAGAGCTAATGTTGCGTGAAAAAGCGGCGTGCAATGTCCGGCTGACCAAACGACTCTGTCTCTGCCCGGATGTTTTTCCTGCATTGGATCAAAAGCGATAATGCCTCCAAGAATCATTGCTAAAATTTGCTCAACTTTTGAAGATGAACCGCCCGGATGACCAGATTTTATTCCTTCAATAGCCGAAAAAGCCAACCCGCGAACAATCCGCGCCAGATTTTCTATCTTTTTTAAATCAACTCCGTCAATTGGCTCAAGCTCTAAATTTTTTAAATTCAAATACGCTCCCCCTTCTGGGCTATATTTAAATCTCTGCGGTTCTTTTTCTTTTAAATCTTCTAATTCTTTTTGATTGAGAATGTTATACATAATATTTTTGCCTCCTTTATAATATTGCTTTTTCGTTTATACTAGAAAATGATCTTATTTTTTATCTCTTAAGCCCTCCCCATTCAACCAACGTGAATCCATTCCTCTGAAAACCAAAAAAAGTCTGCGGTTCGATTATTCGGTCTGGCTTATTAAGTAGCGGCTCCCAGTCTAAAAATATGCGTAAAACAGAATTCGGCCTTGGCGAAATCTTCATTGGAATCAATTTATTAAGTTCCTTGGTTTGCAAAAAAGACAAGCGATAATAGGGGGCGTTTTTCCTTTGCAATTCTGGCAACCAATACGAAATCATGTCTGATTTTTCTTTCTCGGTCAGCCCAAGTTCGAATAATTTTTCATTTAAAAAATTTCCCAATTCATTATTTTTAACTATCCAACCTTTTTCTGGCTTTTCGTAAGACACAAAAAAAATTTGACCGCTCCAATAAAGATACGGATATTCATTCGCCAGACAAGCTAATTTAGCATATTCCAGACCGATCTCTTTGTTATTGATATCGTTGCAGTCTGTTAGTTGTGGCTGCAAGTCTTGGATTCTGCCATCAGGATAAGCCATTACATCCCAGTTGGCTAAATAATTTGGCATAACAGTTGAAAACTCAACAGGCCGGATAAAGCTAGTTTTTACTTCTGTCGGTTCTGTGGGATATAAATATATAACCGGTTTTCCGCATCCGCCGGGTATTAAATACTCAACTTCGCCCAGCGCCAGCCAATTGCCCCACGGATCTTTTAATAATAAGACTGGATTTTTTGAGACATACTCATCATAATTAGGAACTACAATCTTATTGAGCTCTTCAAAGAAATCCTCGCTTTGAATCACCTTATTATAATATTCGGCTTGATTTAAGAGATGGTTTTTTTCTTTCAAGGCGTAGAGGTTAGCCCCGCTTTTAGTAGTCCCGATTTTAATAAGATCTGTATCGGAAATATTTTTAACTATGTATGTAGAATCAGTCGCTCCGCAGCCTCCCGGCAATAATGTTCCGTAGGTTTTATACAATGGAATGATTGAAGCAATTTCGCTATCAACGATAAAATCCCCGTAACTAACGTATGGCTCTTCAGTAGACTTAGAACGCTCATATGACTCTTTTGAAGTAATCAGATATGTAAATATTAATCCCGAATCGTCTTGAGCTAAAATATAGGTTCTGGCAGACAAAAATTGATTTGTGGCGGATTCCAAAAGTTTCTGTCCTGAAGTTTTTTCTCCCTCTTCCCGTCCTGAGGAATTAATTGATGGAACCGATTCATAGTACAGTCGAACTCCCGGTATATCGCTTTCTATCGCAAGGTCGCCTGGATTAATCTCGTATAAATCAATAAGCTGGCGAATTAAAATGAAATCGCCAAGTTCTATAATCTTTGGCTGTTTAAAATTAAGGTCTGCGAAACCAATGACTTTTTTGTTTTCAATCCCGCTCTCTTCTAAATTTAAATCCAGAGGGAAAGACATGCTGTTTTTATCTAATAAATAGCTTTTATAATCATTAGTAGCAAAAATAGCAATAAAATAGCCGGTCATGCTTTCCGCGCTACGCGCCCCCAGAATAAGCTGATAACCAGCGTATTGGCCCGAACTAATGATGCCGGCATCATAATATTCATAAGTTGGAATAAAATTATTAAGCTTGTCCGACTCTGTGGCCCTGAATAAACCTAAATCTTGATCTATCTTCTTTAATGGAGTGCTTCTTTCGTTTTGATTAACTGGTTTCGCAATATTTATATTCTGCGTATTCTGCGATTCTGGCTCCGTCTTTATCCAATAGAACGCCACGCCTGCGGCGACAATACAAATAACCACGATCGCAATACTTAAACCAAATTTAATCCCGCCCTTTCCTATAAACTTATTTGGTTCTTCGGATAAAAACGGCTGGTTAATATTTGACACGGATTTTTTATTTAAAAATTGTTTTTTATATTACTGATCTTTTTAACTCCTCAATTGCCTGCCCGACATCTCCTGCCCCAAATATCGCTGAGCCGGAAATTAAAATATCGGCGCTGGCTCCAATGGCTTTGGACGCGGTTTCTTTGTTGATGCCGCCGTCAACCGCAATTTCAATATCAGGGTATTGCGCTCGTAATGAAAATATTTTAGAAATCACCCGCTCGTCAAACGGATGACCATAGAAGCCAATCTCTGAAATGCCCATCAGCTGGACAATCGCTAAATCTTTCGCGGGAATTGGAAGGTTGCCCAAAACGCTAATTGGCGTTTGGAGAGCCAAAACCAACCCCATCTCCAATCCCGCGGCTTTTATTTTTTTATAAATTTCTTCAATTTTTTCTGTGGATTCAAAATGAATTAAAATTCTTTTGACGCCCGAGCTAATCCATCCATCAATCACTTTCTCTGGTTCAGAAATCATCAAATGCGCTTCCAGGCTCAAATTTGTGTTTAGCTTCTTTAGTTCTTCTGGATTACTCCATGTTTCTTCTTTTGTAAATTTGCCGTCGGAAATATCAAGTTGAGCCCGACTTACATAGGGCTCAATTAATTTAATCTTACCTTCCAACTCCTGAAAATTTTTAGCGATAATGGCGGGAACGATCTCCATAAAAATTTCCAATTTTCAATTTCCAATTTCCAATCCAGCCCGCCTTACCGGCGAGGCAGGTCCCGCAAAACGGGACATTTTGAGAATTGGACATTAGAAATTTTGTTGGAAATTAGGAATTAAGAATTTTTTCAGCTTCGTTCTATATTCTCTATCTTCTCAATCCTTCGCTCGTGTCTTTCGTCTCCGGAAAACTCCGCTTCCAGCCAAATTTTTACAAGTTTTTTGGCTGTCTCTAAATCCGTAACTCGACCGCCAAAACAAATTACATTAGCGTCCAAATGCTCAGCGGCGCTCAAAGCCGTAAATTCATCGTGAACCAACGCCGCTCTTATGCCGTTAACTTTATTGGCCGCGATACAAACTCCTTGCCCTGTACCACAAATTAAAATTCCTTTTGAATCCTCGCTGTCCAAAATATTCTGCGCCAAGCGATAAGCAAAGTCCGGATAATCATCCGAAGGATCAAGCTCTTCGTTGCCCAAATCCACAACCTCAAGCCCCATCTCTTCCAAAAATGGTTTCAGTTCCTCTTTTAACGGATAACCGGCATGGTCGGCGGCAATGAAAATCATAACTTTAATTCTTAATATCCAATTTTCAATTTCCAATTTCCAATCCAGCCCGCCTTGCCGGCGAGGCAGGTCCCGCAAAACGGGACATTTTGAGAATTGGACATTAGAAATTTTGTTGGAAATTAGGAATTAGGAATTGGAAATTTTTTGCGACATTTTTCTCCTCCATCCCCCTATCTCCTTATGGTTCCCGCTCAAAAGCACTTTTGGCACTTTCCATTTTTTAAAATTCTCCGGTCGTGTATATTGTGCGTATTCTAAATACCCTTCTTTGCTATGACTTTCTTCATTCAATGACTCCTTTTTTCCCAAAACTCCCGGGATTAATCGCGAGATAGAATCTACTAATATCATAGCAGGAATTTCGCCGCCAGTTAAGACAAAGTTACCCACAGAAATCTCCTCATCCGCGATATGTTCTGCTACCCGCTCATCAACACCCTCATATCGCCCGCAAATTAAAATCAGCTGGTCGTATTTTGCCAATCTTTTTGCGTCCGCCTGATTAAATTGCTTGCCCTTGGCGGAAAATAAAACTACTCGGTTTTTCCCCCTCCTGTCATTCCGGCCTTGAGCCGGAATCCATGTTTTAAGTCTGGATTCCCGCTTTCGCGGGAATGACAAATCGGATATATCCTTCACGGCTCTGTATATTGGTTCTATCTTAAAAATCATACCGACTCCTCCGCCATATGGCTTATCATCAACCGTTTTATGCTTATCGCTAGCCCAGCGCCTTAAATCATGCGCTTCAATTTTAATCAGCCTCTTTTTCTGCGCGCGCTTCAAAATGCTCTCATTAAAATAAGAGTTAAAAATTTTGGGGAAAATTGTGATGATATCAAATTTCATGATAGTAATAGAAAAGCCGCGCTACTTAAATTGTAGCACGGCTTTTCTGAACTGCAATATACTGAAAAGTTTTACAGCTGTAATTCGTCAACCACCTGGTCAACGTTTTTTGGAGCGCTGACAGAAGCGTCTTCTCTACGAGGAACGCGTCCGCCTTCTGGCTCTTCGATTTTGAAATTCACCCGAGCATTGTGCTTTGCACCAATCACTCTAAGCAAAGTTCTAATCGCCCGAGCAGTGGAGCCCTGTCGGCCGATAACTTGGCCCATATCAGCAGGATTGACTTTAAGCGTCAAAAGAACGCCCATTTCATCAATCTTGCGGTCAGTGGAAACCTCGTCAGCATGGTCAACAATGCTTTTAATCACATACTCGACAAACTCCTGATCTACAAATTTAGCCATATCTTTCTTTGAATCTATTTAATCGTTGCGATATTTTAATCCCATAGTAGCCCGACCGTTTCAAGCTTTTTGACTTGTAGCGCTACTACCTTGTTGTATATTATACTCTTTTTAAACTATTAGTCAATAATTTGACTTTTTTACGGGTTGAGAATCGCTTTTAAATCATTGGCTGCTTTTTTTAATGTTCCATCTTGATTAGTGATGGCAAGCCCCCCAAAGGGCGGACCAGCGCATTCCATATCGCCCGGACCAGGTTTCCAGCCCCAAAGGTTAAAACCATAAGCTTTTGATAAAGCGTGAGAGACTATGGTTGTATCAACTCGCGCCTGATTTGCATCTTGAGCATTACAGCTGGTGGCGCCAAATTCACCAATTATTAATGGCTTTGCCGGATGAAGGGCTTTGAATCGCGAAGCCCGCAAATCAATTTCGTCTTTAATCTGCTGATCGGTTTTACTCTCAAAGCCATAGGCAACGGTGCTTAAAAAGTCAAAGGGATTAGGGTTGAGGGTTGGCGACACGCCTCCCGCCCAATTAAGAGTGATTAAAGAATAATCATGATAGCCCATTTTAAATTTTGACCGTAAATCTGCGGGCAGACGATTTGGCAAAGAGCCAAGCGTTGCGCGTAGCAAATCAGCGATTTCTTTGGCATCTGTATAGGCATTCCAATCACGGCCAGCGCCTGGTTTTGGCCCGCAAGGCTCTGAATTTTCAGTAAAAAAGAGGACATAAGCCATATCGCCATACGAAGAAATCCGGGTCATAAATTCTTTAGCATAAGCTTCAAAAGAATTATACATTACAGAATCAGTAATCCATTTACATTTATCTATGCCTTCAGGTTCCCAGCCTTTGCCAAGATAATTTAGCCCGATTATCGCTTTCATGTTATTCGCCCTCAATAAATCTAAAACCTTTTTAAGGTCAGAAAAAGATTGTTCGTTATAAATAGGCGGAGTTGCTAGGGGTTGAGGATTAAAATTTCTCCAAGCGTTAACCAGCCAAACGGTGTTAAAGCCAGTTGATTTCATTTTTGGCAAAGCGGCCTGTAAATTTAAATAAGATTGCGCCGCAGTAACGCCAAAATCATACCAGGTAACACTTTTTATATTACTAACTAATGTAGCTGGCGGAGGAGTTGTAGTTCCCTGAATTTTAAACGGACTGTTGCTTGTATCATTGCAAGTATTATCAACGCATTTTACATTAACTAAATAATCGCCTGATTTAACGTTTGACGCGACAGCATAAAGAGTAACGCCATCGTTTTGCGTGTTTTTTTCAACTGTTACAGTCGACTGCCCCAAAGCAGTCGTTGACGGCTTAAGCGAAACATCAACTCGTTTATTGCCGTAGCCCGCTTTAACGCTCCACTGAATTACATAAGATTTGCCGATATTCCAGGTTTCTCCGCCATTTGGCGAAAGCACGACAATTGGCGGAATGCTCCAATAAAAACCGAAAATCAAAACACCGCCGCCAACCAACCCAATTAATACAATGCCAATCAATATTCTAACTACTACTTTTTGCTTAGTTGCGGTCATGGTATTTTGTTTATTGCTATTTTCTCCTTCTATGTTTTCCATCTTTTTTAAAAAATAACCCGACTCAAAATTGAGCCCGGCTAATTTTTGCTTTTATTTTCTGTTTGTTCATTTAACCTTATTATATCGCGCCCAGAGATAATATTCTATACAATTTGTGGATAATTATTCGTAACAGAAAACACCCCGCCTTGGGCGGAGTGTCTTTTAAAATCTTAACTCTCTTTATTGTTTTCTTCTTTTTTTTCTTCTTGCTTAATCTCGCTTGATCCTTCGGGCTTCTCTTCTTTTTGCTTGACCGTTTCTGGCTTGGATTCTTCGGTCTTTAATCCTTTCTTATTATCGACGACCTCAGGCTTCTCGTCTGCCTGAGACTCGCTGACCTTCTTTGTTTCTTCCTCTGATTTTTCCGGAGCATCTGATACTTCTTTTTCCTGCGCGCTGCCCTCTTTTTTCTTTGGCCGCCAGGCTTTAACTTTCTGCCCTTGAATGATCCCTTCGCTCACTAATAAATTATGAATTGTTGGTGAACATTTAGCTCCCTGTTTTATCCAATGTAAAATTCTTTCCTTGTCAAAGGATTTTTCTTTTAACTTCGGGATATAATAACCAAGCTCCTCCAAAAACTTGCCTCTTATTGGATTTGAGGCTTCGGTAACAACAATTTTGAAACTTGGATCATTCTTTTTCCCCCTTCTCGTTAATCTGATTATTAACATATTTTATTCTTTATTTTCTATATTTATTATTAACTGATGAGCTGACAAACTGATCAACTGATTACCCGTTCCCCCATTCTTTTTTTCTCAAAGCGTTTTCCGCCGCGTGCTGTTGAGCCTCCTGTTTTGATAAACCGTCTCCTTCAGCCACTAATTCTTCGTCCAAAAAGACTCCAACTCTAAAATGTTTTGCATGATCTGGTCCTGATTCAGATAAAACCTCGTAACTTGGGGTAATTCCGACTCTTTCTTGCGCTTCTTCCTGAAATTTGCTTTTAGCGTCGCGATAACTGCCTTCTTCAAGAATTTCCGGCAAATGAGTCAAAATATTTTTATTGACAAATTTCGTGGCGCTCTCAATCCCTTGATCATAATAAATTGCGCCGATTAATGCTTCCAGCGCGTTAGCCAAAATATAACTTCTTGCCCGGCCGTTATCTTTGGCCTCTCCGCGGCTAAGCATTACATAATCATTTAAATTAATCTCTGAAGCCACTTCAGCCAACATTTTCGCATTGACTAAAGCCGCCCGCCAATTAGTTAATTCGCCCTCGGGGTTTGGGTAGTTGCGATAAAGATATTCTGTCACTATTAATTCCAAGACCGCGTCGCCCAAAAACTCCAGCCGCTCATTTTGACCTATCTCAAAGTCTGGATTTTCATTTAGATAAGAACGGTGGGTTAAGGCTTGCAAAAGCAAATCCTTATTATTGAATTTAATACCGATTTTGCCTTCAAGACCCGATAAATCGTTCATCTGATAATTTCCAATTACCAATTTCCAATTTCCAATAATATTCACCCGCCGTGGCGGACGGACTGGATTAGAAATTAAAAATTAGACATTGTGTATTTTTAAAGATTATTCATCTTTCTGCGGTTCGCCTATCTCGCGATAGACTGTGCCTAAGACTCCATTAACAAACTTTCCGCTTGATTCGCCGCTGAAATTTTTTGCCAGCTCAATCGCTTCATTAATCGCCACCTTTGGCGGCACTTCATTTCTGTCGCCAAAAAGCAATTCATAAAGACCCAGCCTTAAAATATTTCTGTCCACTATTGTTATCTGTTCAATCGGCCATTCGGGCGCCGACTTTTCAATAATTTTGTCTATCTTTGGCAAATTCTCAATTACGCCATTGACTAAACGGGAAATAAAATCTTCCGAATCAAGGCCCGGACCAAATTCTTTTATGTTCTGCCCAACAATCTCCTTTATCTTTTTATTATCCCTTCCCAAAAAATCCCACTCATAAAGAGATTGCATGGCAATGGAACGAGAAAGATGTCTATTAGCCATCTTAAAATTTCTAATTGACCTAATTACACTAATTGCTCTAATCAAATCCCAATAAATATCTAATGTCTAATATTTTAGGATTTAGGAATTGGGATTTATTTAGATTAATTAGGTTAATTAGAATAATTAGAAATTATTTTGCGGATAATCTTTCCATATTCAAACTTTCCGCTTCCCCTCTTTGCTCTCTTGCTTCTTCCATTTCTTTTTCTTTGGCTTTTCTTTCTTTTTTGGTTAATTTTTTCAAAACATCTATTACTTCTCTGCCCTTAAAACTGCCGCAATTTGCGCATAAATGATGCGGCAAAACGCTCTGGCCGCATTTTAAGCACACACCTAAAATCTGCTCTTTTAAAGCATGGTGCGAACGCCTTCTATTTCTTCTTGATTTTGTGTGTCGCTGTTTGGGTAATGGCATATGCGCTATCGCTAAATTAAAAGTTAAAAATTAAAAGTTTAAAGTTGAATCTAAAACAAAAACGGCACAAATCTTGTGTCATCCTGAATTTGCTTGCCCCGCTTGGCGGTGGTTTCAGTATCTCGTCTTAGGGACGCTGAAATAAGCCCAGAATGAATGTTAATAATAATATATCAAATAAATTTTAATTTGGCAAGCTTATGCAGAGATTTAAGAACTGGAAAAACCGCCGGGCTTAATCCCCCACGCTTGTATCATTCCTGCTCGATCGTATCAATAATGATACATTATACCAATCGGGCAAAGATGAGATTGGTTTTGCCCGACAACAACAAATTGGTATATCGTTTTATTTTAACCGAAAGCTTTTGCGATGAATTTTACACGGCCCGTGTTTTTTTAACGCCTCGCAATGCAAACGCGTGCCATAGCCTTTATGTTTTTCAAAGCCGTATTCGGGGTATTTTTTAGCATATTTTGTCATTAGCCTATCGCGCGTGACTTTAGCAATAATTGAAGCCGCCGCGCAGGAGAATATTTTCTCGTCGCCTTTTATTACGGCTTTTTGGTTAATAGATAAATCTTCCAGGATGAAATTCCCATCAAGCAATAAAAAATCCGGCTGAACGCTAAGTTTCTCCATCGCTTTTTTCATTGCTAGTTTTGTCGCTTCAAAAATATTTATCCGGTCAATAATTTTTTCTGAAACCACACCAACCCCCCATTTGATATCGGGGTGACTGGTTAAAAATTCATACCAGATTTCGCGTTGGACTGCGCTTAATTGCTTGGAGTCACGCAATACCATACACCTCCTCCCCTCAAATGAGGGGAGGGTTGGGGTGGGGTGATGAAAACCATTTTTATCAACACCACCCCTCGATCCCCTCCTCAACTGAGGAGGGGAGGAAAATTTAAAAATCACCGCCGAAGCAACCACTGGCCCTGCCAACGGTCCCCTGCCAACCTCATCTAAACCAACTACAACCCTATAGCCGCGCTTCCAGTAATTCTTTTCTTCATTAAAATTAGGATAATTTTTAATTTTTCCCGCCAGAGGCGGACCAGCCTTTGGCTGGAATTTTTCCTTTTTCATTTTTATATTTTAAATTTTATCACGCCTTGTTTGAGATTAGCAATTCGCATATAATAGATCATATGCTCGAAAACACAACAAAACTAAACCTTAATTGGTCAGCGGTTGAAAAAGCTTTGGCCGAAGGAACTTTTTCTGGCTATAAAATCGGGGTTCTGGAAACAGAAAAATTATTTAACGATTTTTTAAACCAGAAAAAAATACCAGGCCGCAATATTGAAACTAAAATAAAATATGTAAAGGATTTTTTAAGCCGCGCCGAACAATTAAAATATGGCCGGGAAATTTATAAAAAAATCATCCAGCGGCCAAATTTTGGCTTAAGCCAAGAAGAAACCAAACAAGCTATCGGCGGCTACTGGCAGGCAATGCTTGATTTAGAAGAAGCAATTGTTACGCTTTCGGTTTGGGAAAAACTAAAACTTAAATATCAATATTTCTTGGGGCTGGCAGAAAAAAAGATAAAATTAATCGGGCTAATTTTTGCGCTGACTCTAGTTGTAATTCTATTCTTAAACGACCTTAACGCCGGCAGAAAAACCGCGCTAGCCATCGGCTCTGCCGCGCATTTTTTTGTTTTCAAAATCGGCCCGTGGATTCTTGGCGCGGCCTTAGTCGTGTCTCTGTTTTGGCTGGGAATGAAGATTTTAAAAAAGAAAAGAGAATTTTAGAATTTAACCTGCGTATAATAAAAACCCTGATTTTGCTTTTCTCCTTGCATCGAAAAATTTTGTGAGAAAATTGAGATGAGCGAAGCGTAAAAAATTGGCGACGGAGGAGTGAAGCGACGAGTTTACGAGACAATTTTTAGCTGAGCGAATCCAATTTTCTCAAAATTTTATCGCTGCAAGTAATCTTTTGGTTACTTTTCTGTTAGCAGAAAAGTAACCAAATTTTAATTGATGAAATTTACCCACCTCCACGTCCATAGTCACTACAGCTTATTAGACGGTCTCGGAAAAATCGATGGATTGATTGATTTGACGTTGGCACAAAATATGGACTCGCTAGCCATAACCGACCATGGCGCCTTATACGGCGCTATTGAATTTTATAAAAAAGCTAAAGCCAAAAAACTGAAACCGATTATTGGCTGCGAAATGTATGTGGCGCCAGGAGGCATGTTAAATAAACGGCCAAAAATTGATGACAAAAGGCATCACTTAGTTGTTTTGGCAAAAGACAAAACTGGCTATGAAAATCTGGTTGAAATGACAACTAAGGCATGGTTGGAAGGATTTTATTATAAACCAAGAATTGACAGAGATTTATTAAGAGAAAAAAGCCAAGGTCTAGTTGGCCTCTCGGCTTGTTTGGCCGGCGAAATTCCAACTGCTATTTATAACGGCGACCTTAAAAAAGCCGAGGCCTTGGCTCTTGAATATCAAGAGATTTTTGGCAAAGATAATTTTTTTCTTGAGATTGAACACCATCCCGGCATAAAAGAACAGGAACCGACCAATCAAGAAATAATTAAAATCGGCCGCAAATTAAAAATTCCGATTGTGGCTACCAACGATGTCCACTATTTAAGGCCCGAGGACTCTGAAGCCCAAGATGTCCTGATGGCCGTAAATACCGGGGTGCAGCTTGATCAGAAAGAACGCCTTTCAATGCGGTCGGATGATTTTTCCCTAAAATCTCCGGAACAAATGGCTGAATGGTTTAAGAAAATTCCCGAAGCGATTGAAAACACTCAACAAGTCGCAAGCCTCTGCAACCTTGAATTTAAATTAGGGAATATTCAGTTGCCACACTTTAAGGTTCCAAGCGGCAAATCGCCAAACGAATTTTTAAAAGAGTTGGCTTATCGAGGCTTGAGCCGCCGCTATAAATCAACTAGTCCGGATATTTTAAAGCGGCTGGAATATGAATTAGATGTTATCTCCCAGACTGGCTTTGCTTCTTATTTTTTAATTGTGCAGGATTTTGTTAACTGGTCTAAAGAAAATGGCATTGCGGTTGGCCCAGGACGCGGCTCAGCTGCCGGCTCTATAATTGCTTACCTCTTAAATATTACTGACATTGATCCTTTAAAATACGATCTTCTTTTTGAGCGCTTTTTAAATCCTGAAAGAATTTCTATGCCAGACATTGACTTGGATTTTGCTGATGCCAGACGCGAAGAAGTCATTGAATACGTCAGGCAAAAATATGGAAACGACCATGTTGCCCAAATCATCACTTTTGGGACAATGGCTGCTCGCGCCGCCATTCGAGATTCTGGCCGCGCTATGGGTTATTCTTATAATCTTTGCGACCAAGTGGCTAAAATGATTCCCTTTGTGCCTGGCCAGACCTTGGAACGCGCGCTTCACGAAACCATTGAACTGCATCAGCTTTACGATTCTGACGAACAGGTTAAAAAACTTATTGATACCGCTATGAAGCTTGAAGGCGTGGCGCGCCACGCCTCAACTCACGCAGCCGGCGTGCTTATCTCAAAAGATTCGCTGACACGAAGCGTTCCTCTCCAACACCCAACGCAAGATGATAATATTATTGTTACACAATACGAAATGCATGCCATTGAAGATTTGGGGCTTTTGAAAATGGACTTTCTGGGCCTAAAAACCCTAACCCAGATAGAAAACACTCTTGAAATTGTCAAAAAAACAAAGCAAAAAAATATTGATATAACTTCCCTGCCGCTTGACGATAAAGATGTTTTTAAATTATTGCAAGAAGGCAGAACAACTGGCGTTTTCCAGCTTGAGTCTGGCGGCATGAAAAGGACGCTTCGTGACCTTGGGCCAACAGAGCTTGAAGATATTATCGCTATTGTCGCTTTATATCGGCCCGGCCCAATGGATTTTATTCCTGAATTTATCGCCAGAAAACATGGCCTTAAAAAAATAGAGTATCTTCACCCAAAGCTTGAAACAATTCTTAAAAAAACATACGGCGTCTGCGTTTATCAGGAACAATTAATGCAGATTGCCAGAGAATTGGCTGGCTTTTCTCTGGCTGAAGCTGACACCTTAAGAAAAGCGGTTGGTAAAAAAATTAAAAAACTTTTAGACGAACAACGAGGAAAAATGATTCAAGGCATGGAAAGAAACGGCATTGAGACAAAAACTGCCGAAGAAATCTGGCAATGGGCTGAGCCATTTGCCCGTTATGGGTTCAATAAATCTCATGCCGCCTGCTACGCCACGCTTGGCTATCAAACCGCTTATTTAAAAACTCATTTTCCGACAGAATTTATGGTAGCGATTATGAATTCTGAACAAAACGATATTGAAAGAATCGCCTTTTTGGTTAATGAATGCTCGCAAATGAAAATCGATGTTTTGCCGCCTGATATTAATGAAAGCTTAGAAAATTTTACGGTTGTTAAAGATGGCGTTATTCGTTTTGGTTTGGCAGCCGTTAAAAATGTCGGCCGCAATGTAGTTGAGGCGATTGTCAAAGAACGTAAAGCCAGCGGACATTATAAATCAATCTCTGATTTTGTTGAAAGAGTGCGCGATAAAGATTTAAATAAAAAATCTCTGGAAAGCTTAACCAAATGCGGAGCAATGGATAAATTAGGAGAGCGCGGCCAATTGCTTTTTAATATGGAGTATATTTTGGGATTCTCCCGCGAAATCCAAAAATCAAAAAACAATGGCCAAGTCGGGCTTTTTGACGTTTTAAAAACAAACGGCGATCTCCAAAGCAGCGGCTTACCGCAATTAAAACTTCAGGATACACCGCCCGCCATAAAAAGAGAACGGCTAACTTGGGAAAAAGAATTGCTCGGACTTTATATTTCCGACCATCCGGTTAAAGAATATGAATCTTACATTGAAAAAAATGCTCTGCTTTGTTCAAAAATTTCGCCCCAAATGCTCGGCAAAAATGTGAAAGTTGGCGGAGTAATTAGCAAAATCCATAAGATTATTACCAAAACCGGCCGGCCAATGCTTTTTGTGACTATTGAAGACACAAAAGCAAAAATTGAAGTTTTGGTGTTTCCAAAAACCCTTGAGCAAACTGCCACTCTCTGGCAGGAAGATAAACCAATTATTGTTTCTGGCCGGCTAGACGACAAAGACGGAAATTTAAAAATTCTCTGCGAGGAGGTTCGAGAATTAAATGGAAATCATCTAAACCATTTAAATAATTTTCGATAAAAATTTCTGGATTTGAACGGTTGACAGATGCTGCAAGCGGTCTTAAAATAAACCTAGAGCGACGAAGCAGACTCACCACCTGTTGAGCTCTCGTTAGTTGCCAACGAAATTGGCGCAAAGAGTGCCCAGAAATCATGGGAAGCCAAGTGGAACCCCCCGTAGTTGCGGGGCTTGGCATCAAATGATTTTTGGGTATTTTTATTTAATTTTTAATTTTGTAATTTTTAAAAATATCCTGCAGAGCAGGATTGGATTAAAAATTAGAAATTAGACATTAGAAATTACGCTGCGATGAAGAATCAAAATTCCAATAGAGAAAACCAGCTAGAAATACTCCGTCACTCCACGGCACACATACTCGCGGCCGCAGTGTTTAATATGTTCCCCGAAGCCAAATTTGGCATTGGCCCAACAATTGAAGATGGCTTTTATTATGACTTTGATTTGCCGCGAACTTTGATTCCCGAAGATTTGCCGATTTTGGAAGAAAAAATGCGCGCCATTATCAAGCAAAATCTGGCATTTGAAAAAGAAAAAATAGATGTAAAAAAAGCACAGACTCTTTTTAAAAAAGCCAAACAGTTATATAAAGTTGAATTAATTAAAGAGATTAGCGAACAAGGGATAAGTGAACAAGTAGATAAGGACAAGAGACCCAAAAAACTTGCGACTAGTTCACTTGTCACCATCTATAAAACCGGCAATTTTGTTGACCTTTGCCGCGGCCCGCATATTGATTCAACCGGCGAGATAAAACCGGATGCTTTTAAGCTCTTGAAGATCGCCGGCGCTTATTGGCGCGGCGATGAAAAAAATAAAATGCTCCAGCGAATTTATGGAACTGCCTTTGAAAGCAAAAAAGATTTAGGCGAATATCTGAAAAAGTTGGAAGAAGCCGAGAAACGAGACCACAGAAAACTTGGCGAATATTTAGACCTTTATAGTTTTCCCGAATTAACCGGCGGCGGCCTACCTGTCTGGCATCCAAAAGGCGCGCAAATTCGCAAACAAATTGAAGATTTTTGGAAGACAGAGCATGAAAAGCGCGGCTACAGCCTCGTCTATTCTCCGCACATCGCCAATTTAGAGATCTGGAAAAAATCTGGCCATTGGGATTTTTATCGCGAAAATTTATATTCCCCTATTAAGATTGACAACGAGGAATATATGCTCAAACCCATGAACTGCCCTTTTCATATTTTTATTTATCAGCATCAAATCAGAAGCTACAATGATTTGCCCATAAGATACGCCGAGCTTGGAACGGTTTATCGCTATGAACGATCGGGCGCGCTTCATGGTTTAACCCGCGTTCGCGGCTTTACTCAAGACGATGCCCATATTTTTTGCCGGCCTGATCAGATAAAAGAGGAAGTGGTCAATGTTTTAAAACTAGCTGGCCTTATGATGGAAACGTTTGGCTTTGAAAAATATAATGCTTATCTTTCAACGCGGCCGGAAAAAGCTATCGGCTCTGATGAAAACTGGAAAAAAGCAACTTCTGCTTTGGAAGCGGCGCTTGGAGAAGCAAATATCAAATATGAAATTGATCCGGGCGAAGGAGTTTTTTATGGTCCGAAAATTGATATAAAAATAGAAGATGCGCTTGGCCGGCAATGGCAGGGGCCGACCATTCAAGTTGATTTCAATTTCCCGGAAAGATTTGAACTCTATTATATTGACGACAAAGGCAAAAAACAACAACCGGTTATGATCCATCGCACAGTCCTTGGTTCAATGGAGCGCTTTGTGGGCGTTTTAGTGGAAAATTTTGCTGGCGCCTTTCCTTTGTGGCTTGCGCCAGAACAGGTTTGGGTTTTGCCGATTGGCTCGCGGCATGAAGAATATGCGTTGAAAGTAGCTGAAAAAATAAAAGCGGAAAATATCCGCGTTATTGTTAAAAGCGAAAACGAAACCATCGGCAAGAAAATCCGCGAAGGCGAAATGCAAAAAATTCCATACTTATTAATCGTTGGCGATAAAGAAATAGAATCTGGTTCTGTCGCGGTGCGCGAAAGAAATAAAGGAGATTTGGGACCGATGAAAATGGAAGAGTTTTTGGAGAAAATCAAAACAGGGATAAAAAACAAAAAATAGTTATATTAAAAAAACGATTCTTGTAAAAGAACCGTTTTTTTGTTAATATCCGATTCATGCCGCGCATGTGAAAAATTTGTAGAAAAATCGAGATGAGCCGAGAGATAAAAATTGCCGAGCGACCCGCCCTAGGCGGGGAGTTTACGAGACAATTTTTATCAGAGGCGAATCCGATTTTATCAAATTTTTTCACCCGCGCGCAGTCTTTTGGTTACTTCTCTGCTGACAGAAAAGTAACTTGATTAAGATATGCAATATTACATAATCACCTACGGCTGTCAAATGAATTTGAGCGACTCGGAAAGGATTGAGGCGCTGCTGCAAAAACGCGGCGGGAAACCCGCTAAAAATGAACAGCAGGCTGATTTAATTGTGATTAATGCCTGCTCGGTGCGCCAAACGGCAGTTCATCGGGTTTATGGAAAAATAAATAAATATTTTGTGGCAAAAAATCCCCCACCCCATCCCTCCCCCTTTGCAAAAGAGGGAGGGCGCAAGGAGAGGGTAAAAAGAATCATCCTCGCCGGCTGCCTAACGGAAAAAGACAAAAACGCGCTCAAAGATAAGGTTAGCGAAATTTGGCATCCTGATGAATATTTCTACAACGAGTCATTGCGAGGAGTCTCGCGTAGCGAGGATCCTTCGTTATACTCAGGACAGGCTCCGCAATCTCGTTGCATACAGCTGTCCTCGGACGAGATTGCCGCGCTCCCTCATCCCGCTACGCGGGATTCGGTCGCTCGCAATGACAAGACTACCGCCTATCTCCCGATTATGACAGGGTGCAACAATTTTTGCTCTTATTGCGTTGTCCCTTTTACTCGCGGCCGAGAAAAATCAAGACCAGCAAAAGAAATTATTAAAGAAATAAAATCGCTGACTAAAAAGGGCTACAAAGAAATAGTTTTATTAGGACAAAATGTGAATTCGTATAAATCGAACGAGGCCTCCTCCCCTCAGATGAGGGGAGGATTGAGGTGGGGTGCTGAAAAAGCAACACCTCCCCCTACCCCCTCCTCAACTGAGGAGGGGAGGAATATTTTAAACTTCGCAGCCTTACTCAAAACAATCAACGCCCTCCCCGGCAATTTCTGGCTTTCATTTTTGACCTCTCATCCCAAAGATATGTCTGAAGAACTTGTTGAAACTATCGCCAAATGCAAAAAAGTTATTCCCTATGTTCATTTGCCGGTTCAGTCGGGCGACAATGAAATTTTGCGGAAAATGAATCGCCGCTATAGCGTTGCGCATTATAAAAATCTCATTAAAAAAATCCGCGTTGCCTTCAAAAAATACCGGCCCGCCTTCCCGCCAGTTGCTGTAACAACCGATATTATTGTCGGATTCCCCGGCGAAACAAAAAAACAATTCCAAAATACGCTCAAACTTGCCAAAGATATAAAGTTTGATATGATTTATTTTGCGAAATATTCGCCTCGCCCAGGCACCGCTGCCGCCAGATTAAAAGACAATGTGCCGCCAAAAGAAAAAGTAAAGCGATGGAAAATGCTCAATGAAGTTCTTAAAAAAACAGCGCTGGAAAGTAATAAAAAATATATCGGAAAAATTGTCCCGGTTTTAACAAACAGCGGCCCCCTCCTTTGCAAAAGGAGAGCTGGGGTGGATTTTCTTTTTGGAAAAACAATCACCGGAAAAAATATTAAAATAGAAAATCCGCACCTGAAGATCGGGCAGATTGTAGAAATAAAAATAACCAACGCGACGCCATGGAGCTTAAAAGGAAAACCCCCACACCTAATTTGAATCGGGCCAAAGGTTCAGAATTAATAAAGCCGGAAATATTTTTATTAGAAAGTCAAAATGACAAACAAAAATACGATAGAGCTTTTAAATTAAAATTGGGTGTAGGGAAAAAATAGAAAACCGTTATCAAAAATGATAACGGTTAAGATGTGAGACCTAAAAAGAAAAGGACCATTAGCCTAATAGCATTAAAAAATAAAATAACAAAAAGAGTATATCGTAATCCTAGAATCTGGCCGGAAATAAGCGCTGTTTCCTTAAGCAAAGGCAGAAAGGGAATTAGGCATAAAATGATAAGGCCAGTATAGCCAAATCTGCATATAATGCCTGAAGATAAACGGCACGCTTTGGAAGAAATATTTTCCGCCTTTTTTGAAAAAAGGCTCCAGCCGATTTTATTTAGCCCATAGAGAGCTAAAATGCTCAAAGAGCTGAATAGAATGACCGCGGATATAACTATTACGGGGCTGGCTTCTGCCATTCCCAAGGTTAAAAAAGAACTGTCCGGATGGAATAAGGCATGAATAAATCCGCCCAAAAACCATAAGATTTTTTCCACCACTCACCTCCTTGGTCCGCTGTAGTCCCGCAAGGCGAGACAAAGGCGACCTTTTGGATTTTGTTAAACAAAAAATGCCAAAAAGTTGGCTAACTAAATTATAGCTTTTTTAAGATAAAATGCAAAATAAATTGTCCACAGATAAATATAAATTAAAAAAAGAGGACCGATTTCTCGGTCCTAAAATTAAATGCAAAACAATTATAATTTCAATACCAAACTGCAACAACATCATAACTCAAGTCGCTCACTAACTGTCCTGCTATAAGCAGCAGGCCCGCCGCCTCTGATTCTGGCCCGGAAACTCGTATGAATGGCTTGTTTTCTCCTTTGAGGTTTTTTACCTCATCGGAGCAAATGATAATAACAATATTGTCCGCTAGACTTGGCAAACATAATTTGAGTAGATAATCCCTAACAATCTTTCCCACAATTTGGGAACCTTCTTGCCCATATCCATGAATTTCAATATTCACTATATCCCCTCCTTATTTATTAAAGAAATTTTATTTTAGAATCATAGCTTTTTTCAATTAAGATGTCAATAAAAACCCGAAATCAAAAATTAATAATCGTTCTTGGCCCGACTGCTTCTGGCAAGTCGGATTTGGCTGTGTCTTTGGCTAAAAAAATTAATGGCGAAGTTATTTCGGCTGATTCGCGGCAAGTTTATAAAGGACTGGACATTGGTTCAGGAAAAATCACCAAAGAAGAAATGCAAGGAATCCCTCATTGTCTCTTAGGGGTTGCCGACCCAAAGCGGCGTTTTTCTGTGGCGCAATATAAAAAACTGGCGCAAGTTGCAATCAAAAAAATCCAACGACAAGGCAAAATTCCAATTATCTGCGGCGGCACGGGATTTTATATTCAGGCTGTGGTTGACAATATTGCATTGCCAGAAGTTAAACCCGACTGGAAATTGCGCAAGCAATTAGAAAAATTCAATACTGATGAACTTTTTAAAAAATTAAAAAAACTTGACCCGCGCCGCTCCAGAAATATTGATTCGCATAATCAAAGACGTCTAATCCGGGCTTTGGAAATTGTAATAAAAAGCGGGAAGCCGGTGCCTCTTTTTGTCATTCCCGCGAAAGCGGGAATCCAGAATTTAAAATCTGGATTCCGGGTCAAGCCCGGAATGACAGATTATAAAAATCTTACGCCTCCGAGCACTCTTATCCTCGGCATCAAAAAATCGAAAAAAAAATAAAAAAAACTAATTCATAAGCGTCTGATTAAACGTCTAGATCAAGGAATGATAGAAGAAGTTAAAAAACTACGAAAATCAGGCGTTTCCTGGCGCCGCCTAGAAGAATTCGGCCTTGAATATCGCTGGATTGCCAGATTTTTACAAAATAAAATAAGCCGCCAAGAAATGCTTGAGCGGCTGCAAAAAGACATAGAACACTTTGCCAAAAGGCAACTGGTTTGGTTTAAAAGAGACAAAAGGATTCGCTGGATTAAAGATAAAAAAGAAACTAAAAAATTAGTAAGTAATTTTTTAACCAGAACCTAGAAAACCCCGCTTAAGCGGGGTTTTTGATTACTTGATAAACCGCCGGCTTTAGCCGGCGTGTGCGTTTAAAGCGTAGCTCGCGGATATATAATAAAATCACCGCCCAAGGAAGGAGGTGATTTTATGTTTTCCAATCGAAGATTATATCAATTGGACCACTGCACA
>JACQXN010000009.1 GCA_016208745.1 Candidatus Portnoyibacteriota bacterium
AGATCTTCCATTAAATTGATGAAGCCAATCGGCTCATTCTTGGCAATAAAACTCTGCTTTATTTTATCAATCTCCTCTTTCTTTTTCTCCATCTCCTGACGATCTTTATACATTGTCTGCGATGCTTTTAGGTTATTATCAAGCGCAAATTTTCTGTCTGACAACTGCTGGCTGCTTTTAATAACCTGATGAGTCAAAAGCCAGCCGCCAACAATCAAAAAAACCAAATCTAAAACAACGAATCCAAAGCCGATTAAAAACTCTTTTCTGCTAAAAATACTTTTTATCATTGTTTTTTCTCCTTAATCTTAAAGACAAAAGAAAAATCAATATTATTCTGCTTAAGCAAGTTGCTTAAAGGACTCTCCACGTTTTCAAAATTAGATGATTTTTCCAAGGCCTCTTTAAAAGCAAGCAACTCAGCCCGGGTCAAGGCCAAACCTGCCAAAGATACTTTGTTTTCATCAAAAGAAAGCTCTTTAAATTTAATGCCGCCTGAGGCCAAAGAAGCTAGTTCTTCAATCATCGAAGAATATCTTTTTATCTGGCCTTCAATTTGCACTGCGTTTTGCAAGCCTAAGTTAAGTTCGCCAACTTCTTTTTTAAATTCCAGAAGCGTCTTATTTTCCTGGCTTGGCTCATTCTTTTTTATAATATTTTCTATGGATTGCGCCTGAATAAAAAGATAAAACCAGATAGAAGCCAAAAGAACCAAAAAAATAAAAATTAAAAAAAGGAAGAAACTGCCAAAAGCAATGCCGCGGCGCAAAGCCAGCCCTCTTGAAATATTCACTTTCTCTTCTGGCGGCAGAAGATTTAAATAAATCATATTATTGAGCTTCAAGCCCTCTTAGGGCAAGCCCCAGAGATGTTGTATAAGCCAAAGAGTCAGAAAAAGACAAGCGAGGCAAATTTTTGTTATCAGCTTGAAAAATATTGACCCATGGGTTGCCAATAGCCACTTCCAGCTTAAGGCGGCTTGAAAGAAAAACCGGCAGACCTTTTAAATTAGCGCCGCCTCCGCAAAGAAGAATTTTTTTAATGCAGCATTGCTCTTTGCATCTTGGGGCAATTGCTGTTTTATAATAATCCAGGTATTTTCTTGTTTCGCCTACCAGTTCCAGAAGCCGCGGCTCCAAGGCGCTATATATTTTGCCGTCCTCTTTTCCTGCTTCATCAAGACCAGTTTTAAACTTCAAATCTTTTGCTTTGTCATAAGGAACTTGCAATGCTTTGGCAATATCGTCAATTAAAAGATTGTTAGAAATAGGGACGCTAGATGTAAACCAAATGCTTGCTCCGGCCCAGAGAATAAAACAGGTTCGCTTAGCGCCAAGATCAATGATCATTAAAGGTTCGCTCCAGGCCTCCTTTTTTATCAATGCCCGGCCAGTAGCCACAGACTCAATTTCAAAAACCAATGGTTCAAGCCCTGCTTTTCTAATTGCGCTCAGATACGGATCAACCAGGGTTTTTGGCAAAGCGCCAATTAAAATATCGGAGTGGTCTTTTTCGTTAAAATTATTTTGAATTATTTGCCAATCAAAATAAACATCATTAACCGAAACAGGGATATTGGCCTCCAGCTCCCATTTTATGGCTTCGGCCATTTCCTCCTGTTTCATTTTGGGCAACTGGACGACTCTGATATATGATTCGGTTTCAGGCAAAGAAGCAACGCAAAACCGCGTTTTTATTTTCTCCCCTTTGGTTTGGCTAACTGCCTTCTTGATTAAATCAATAAGCTCGGCTTCTTTTTTTATTTTCCCCTCTTCAATGACACCGCTAGATATTTCCTGGCGGCCAAAACTGGCAAACTTAATTTTTCCGCCACTCTTTTTAAGCCAAGCGAGCTTAATAGATAAATCACTCAAATCCAAACCAAAGGCTGATGATTTATTTAGAAACATAGTAGCTTAATTTTAGCATAAAAAACTTTTAATTTCTAATTGCTCTAATTTCCCCGGCCTCGCCTTCGGCTTGCCGAGGGCGGGCTAATTATTCTAAATAATTTCCAATATCCAATCACCCTGCTTCGCCGGCAGGCGGGCAATTTCCAATAAAATGCCCAGCGATTAATGCCTAGTACTTAATATCCTAATTTTTTGACATTGGGTATTCGGATTGGATTATCCGCCAGAGGCGGATCCGCCTTGGGCGGAGAAATTAGTAATTAGAAATTAGAAATTTTCAATTTGTTTCTTCCCAAGAAACAAATTGCTGTTCGCCGCTGGAAGGAAAATATGGCGGCGGGTTATAAATCAGCGCTGGCTCATAATAGGATTCTGTAATTTCATAGCCTGAAGTAATATCTCCAAAGCTATCAATCCAGCTCCAAGTCCAGATTTTGTTAGTAATAATAGAACCGCGAACCATAATACGGTTTTTTGTATCGCCAGAATAATAATATCTCTGCACCGCCCCCTTTTGCGCCACCATCACCGCCTGAATTTCTAATATATTGTCCGAGTAACGCGGCACCAAAATATTTTTTTGCGCGATTAAAGCCAGCATCGTATCTGTCGGGTCGGCGCGGGAGATACTACCATTTATTATAATGCTGGCATTTGTTTCGGGGTCATCTGGGAATCTTGCCGCTGCCACAGTTGCTTTTTCTTTTAAAACTCCGTCAACCCAGACTCTTGTGTCTTCAATAAATATTAAGTTTCTGGCATCGCAGCCATCTGCTGTTAAAGGATAGTTGCCCAAAAGAGTTGTTGAGTTGCCAGTGCCAATATCATTTGACTCATAATGCCACACGCCGTCTGTATCCGCCCCCCAGACATTTGATTTTAGCTTCGTTACCTTATACAAATTGAATGAACCGTCGTTTTTGAACTCAACCCGATAGCCAAAAGCCTCTGAAGGACCAAAATAATATCCGCCGTGATAACGCGCTTCGTCACGCAAATCTCCAAGATCAAGCGAGATTGCGTCAAAATCGACAGACGGCACAGGGAATTCCCACAATCCCTCTGTACCGCCAGATCCACTTCCCCAAATACCGGGCTTTATCTCATAAGGACTGCTACAGCCGTGCATAGGCAGGCATTTATAAGTGCTGGTGGCTGAAGTAAAAAGCGCGTTTTGCGTCCCATCCATGCGAACGCCGCCGTTTGAATGCAGGGGGCCTTTTACATCCTCTTCTTCGCCAAGCCAAACATCGGAATCAGTTAAAAAAGCATATTGGGCCAGAGAAGGCCGACCAAATTTGACTGAAATTGACCTTTTAACATTGGGGTAATCACTGGCCCAGCCAGTTGATTTAATGCTCAAAGAAGTTTCGCACGCTGAAGGAGCAGAAACTTCTAATGCGTATTGGCCAATAGTATCTCCTTCCGGATCTTTGTAATCATAGGTTCCCGAAAAATTATAATCATTGGGCGCGTGAGCCAGATGCCATCGGCTCCAGTCAGCTCCGGCTTCAGCAATGGCCAATGCTTGATTAAAAGCCACCTTCTGCCTAGTTTGGCTCAACTGCAAATAAACAAAGCCAATCAAACTGCTAAAAATTATAAGAAAAACTGCGCTATAGACAATTACCAGCGTCAAAGTAGCGCCATGTTCTTGTTTCGAAAAATTTTTCTTGATACGTTTCATTGAATATTCCGTAATTAAACCATCAAATAATTTCTAATACCCAATATCCAATTTCTAACAAAAATCCTAATATCTAATTATTAATTTCGAAATTGGACATTTTATTGAAAATTGCCCGCCTGCCGGCGAGGCAGGGTAATTGGATATTGGATATTCCGCAATCTCAAAACAAATTACAAATTTGTTTTGAGATTGCGGATCTGCGTATCGCTTTCCAATTCAAAATTATCAGGCGGACGAGCCGGATCAACATTAATTTTAAGGAAGACATGCATTAATTTTGTATCCGTTAAGCGCGTTAATGTTGGCAGAGGATTATTCACCGTGTCTTGGGGCCAATCGCCATTATAATAGGAAAAAACCGGGGTGGTGATGCCGTTGCGAACATAATAAGAAAGCACGGAGAATGTTTCTCCAGCTAAAACATACTCGGGCGGATCGCCGCTTGGCTCAACTACTCCCTTTTTAAAATCGGAGCCGTCAAGAAAATAACGGATTCTTTCAACGCTGTCATCGCTGTCAATATCGCTGTAAAAAACAAATTCAAAGTCGCCAGCCTGATCAATAGCATAGGAGCCGTCCTCGCCGGTTTTGGCCTCCCTGATTTCTTTTACCATTGTCTCAACGCCGCGTCGCGCCTCATTAATGGCTGTTGCCTGCTGGAAAACATATGCGTGGCCGCGATAGCTGTAAACAACGAGGCTGAAAAGAACCGAAATTCCCAAAACAAAAATAAACATTACTATCATCAACTCTATTAATGAAAATCCTTTTTGTGATTTATTCATATTACAGCGGCATTAAAGTAATGCTTTCTGTTTCCGGGCTAAAAACGCCAATTTCTTTGAAAAAATCCTCAAAACCAGCCATTTTGACCTCTAAATTGTAGCTGGCCGCAGTTAAGGGGCTGAAAAACGCTTGGCCGGAATCAGAAGTCACTTTATCTTTGCTATATCCTATTTTATAAAGTTTAACGCTTGCTCCAACAAGCGGCTGGCCAGCGGCGTTTTCAACTGCAACCAACAGATTGCAGGGTTCGCGAACCGCCAGTTTTAAAATCGTGGTCTGGCTGGCAGAAGGATTAACGCTAACTGGCTGGGGCAGAAAGGAATCGGCAATGTCATAACCTGTGGTCGTGGAATTAACAAAAATGGCATAGCTATCCCATTCAAGATTTGAAATAATTTTCTGGCCGCTGGCATCGGTAGTCAAGTTTTCTTCGTATTTATAAATTGGATCGCCTGAAGCATCCAAACCAAGGACTTTTGCGCCTCGCATAGCAAATGGCAAATTAGGCAAAGGCAATGAGGTTACCGAAGAAAACCAGGTTATTTGCCAATCATATAAAGTCGGCGCGGCCAAAGAATCGCTAGTTGAAAAATTCGCCTTAATTTTTAATGACGTGTATTCATCTATATCAAGCCCTGAAATATCAAGCGGCCTTTCGGAAAATCCGGTTGAATTAGGGACGCCGCCAATTGTTAAATCTGCGTCAGGAATTAAAGCAAAAGTGGAATTGGTGGCATATAAAAGCTGATAGGTAATATTAGTTGAAACCGGTTTGATATTATTCCAGTTCAGCCTCCCCCACTCTGCCAGGCCCGTCGGCGTAATTTCTGTTGATAAAAGATAGCCAGAAGAAAAATATTGTCCGCCTTGCTCATCTAAAGACATTGATTCTGCGGTTGTGCTGGCAACAAGCTGGGAAATTTCACTGATTTTACTTGAATCTTGAAAAGAATCACCCCAAGTCATCTCTTCAGCATATCTTTGAGTCTGAATAGTTTTGTCTGCTAAATGATCAATGGAAAAACTTATCTCGCTCATTTCGTTTTCCAAAACCCCAAGCAATGGTTTGCTTGGTTCGCTTAGAGCAACGCCGCGAACTAATTCGCCAACTTCATAAGTCCTGTCGGAGCTATAATCGGTTTTACTTACTGTGATTTTGTAGCAACCATCGCAAGCGGGCGCGCCGGGCAGGAAAAGCCGGCCTTGGCTGTCTGTTTGATAAGAAACATTAATTGGCGGAATGGCCGAGGCGTTTTCAATATGAACATTGGCTTGGGGAACGCGCTCGCCGCTGGCATTAATAACCAAGACCGAGATAATGCCGCCGCCGCCTGTTGTCTCAACGCCCTTGGGCGCAATATCAGTTTGCAAAGAAACTTCTCCGGCCAAAGAACCAGCCCATGAAACTTTAACCTTAACTCTTTTATAGTCAGTAGCTAATGGATCAGAAGGAGAAAGATTGTCAAAGGGGTCATCAATATATACGATGGTTGTTTTAACTGTGTATACAATCCCGTTTCTTATAATGGCCTCTTCTTCGGCAATTGTGCCGTTTGGGATGCCGCCGATTGTGCCAACGTTAATATAGGTCAAGTTTCTGGCTAGTTCCAATTTTTGATTAGCTAAGGCAGTGGCAGTAATTCTGGCTTTTGACTGAGCGGTTATTTGTATGCTAACCCGAAGCATGCCAAAAACCCCGACAAAAATAATCACCACCAAAAAAAGACCGACTAATGTTTCAATTAGCGTAAAGCCGGAGAGCTTGTTTTTTTTGAATCCAAATCCCTCCTGCATAGTTATATTTATTATAGCCCATTTGGAAAATTTTAGAATCCACAAAAGAAAAAACAGCGCAAATTTGGTTGCGCTGTTTGACCTCACTGCCGTGGAAAAATATTCATAATAGAGACCGAGAAACGAGCTTCGCCCGTTTTCGTCAATGAGACCAGAGCTATGCTTAATGAACCCCCGCTCCCAAATATAGCTGCCTCCCCCGCTTTCATTATGACAGAATAAGAATATCCTACAACTCCTACTTTTTCGTAGACCACCAAATGCGCCTCGTCGCCCTTACTAATTCTGTACACGATAGCACGATAGTTTAAGATACCGTTATCTTCTGCCAGCAATTGACCCGGCAGTACAGTTCCCTCATAAAAGGATACCCACCACTCTGCCTGCGCTATACCTGTAAAACACAATAAGACCAGGAACGCCAATAATACTGCTAACTTTTTCATAATATAACCTCCTTTTCTTGTTCCATCTGTTTGCCTACCGCAACTTACATGAAAAACCATCGTGAAAATACATTGTGTTTCTCTTGATTTTCAGGACTGCGTCGCTGGGCGATTTTTTTTCAAGAGCTGTCATATGGATTTGAAGCGCCCGCCGCATGCCCCTAAAAAGCATCTCCTCTGCCTCCGTAAATTTACCGTTCAACTCATATAATTCCCGAGCAGTCACGAGAGTCTGGTATGCGGCAAATGTCCCATTGGCATCAAGCTCGCCTATGGCCCGATACAGCGTATTAAGTTGCCCCAATAACTGTCCGGAGGAAGAATCCCTTAAACTGTTAAGCGCGAGAATAAACCCATTTGATATAAATTCTTTCTCCATGCGTATCTCCCGTCTTATTATTTTTATTATTCCGGCTTGGTAAACCCCGCCTTGCGCAGAGCAATAGCCAATGAACTATCAAGCCTTTCTGACTTCGCAACTACTCGGTAATCTACAATATCCCCAAATGAGGCGCCTCCTTCGTCCGCGCGCTTAGCAAAAGCGACGTTAAATCGCACCCCCTTTTGAAGGTATTCCTGATCAATTTCGCGCACGTCACAATCATACTCCTCGCCCACAATCGGCTCAAAGCCAAGCGGGAAAATAATCGTGATAATATCAGGCCTATCTTCCCACTTAACTACCGCCGCACTTTTTCCATCAGAAAAAAGCCTAAATCTTAACAACATCTCTTTACCTCCTTTTATTTATATAATATTTAATTGACAAAAAGCTATTTGAACAATTAAAAACACGATAGCATATTTTGGCTATCGTGTCAATTATTTACACCTATTAAAGCCTGGTTTCTAATACCTCCAAAATTTTCTGAATTTCAGACTCTATCTCTTCTTCGGTTTTAAAGGCAATGTGGCCATCAGGGGTATTTTTGATAATAGCTACTTGCTTAATATCTTCATAGCATACCCTGCCCTCCTCCGGTATAGAACAATAGAGCCTACCGTCTATAACAAAACCCTGCCCCCTGGCAAAGTCTCTGACTCCATGAAGGGGACATACTCTGATCCACAATTCTGACATTGGAAACTTTGACATTAAAGACACCCCCCTTTTTCTATATTCTTTTTAAGAACAACCTATTTATCCCCTACTCTATCTTGCTTTAAAAGAAAAATCAAGATAGACAATCCGGAACTACAAAATTGAAACCAATTAATTTTCTATCTTAGCTAGAGCTAAAATTACATAAGCGGCCACGCTTTTTTTGTCTAGCCTTACCCTTGCCCCCTCCTCACATCCACCGAGAACATCAAAAGATCGCCTTAACCCGTCTTCTGCATAAATCTTTTGTTTTTTCAATAAAGTAATCGCATTGTCTTTTATATAATCATTAATTGCTTTTCTTGCAATATGGGTTTTCCCCTCCCCTTTCTCAATGGTAATTTCATAATAATTTTCTATTTCTCCATATCCTGCAGACGCCTTATCCACGACATCCTGTTCTGCAACATCGCCATTGTCAAGTTCTATAAATTTCCCGATTTTTGAAATCTGCAACATACAACTTTCCGAAGCTAAAACTACCAATTCCGCCGGCTCATAGGTTTTACCAAATACCACCTGCTGAGTCATGTTGCTTGTCCCTAAAAGAATAACAAACATCGAAACGGCTATAATAGAGTAATTCGTAACCAACTTATAAAAGCCCTTGATATTAAAAATTGATACATTGTTAGGATTATTAACCATTCTGATTCTCCCAATATTTTTACATTTTGTAGCTGTCTTTATATATCGATAAATGCCACACCAAGTTAAAACCATCACCTGGAATAAAGCATACAAAGGGAATAAAAGCATCCATCTGCTTCTTACTTTCCAGTTAGCCGCATAGGTAAGAACAATATATATAGCTATTGTGATCGGCAACAAATACCAGAATGAAAAGGATAGCGGAGATTCTTATCAATATTTATGATGGAGTGCCTAAAACAACCGCACATCCAAGAAAATCTTTGCTTAATCCATTTTCCAGTCGTTTCGGGAATATCAGTTTTAAAAACCATAGGAATATGCCCTATATTAAACCCCATCATATCTGCTAATTTACCGATTTCTATGTCTCCGCCGTTAAAAAAGAGCGAATGATTTTTCATTATTTCTATCATTACCTGCCTCCTGGCAACTATACCGGCTCCACTAGTAAGCCAGGGATAGAGTAACCTAGCCTGCATGGCTATATCATATTCTACTCCCTGCAAGCGCTCTATTATGGTCTTTCTTCTTGTTGGCAATACTTTTACCGAAGAAATATCGAAATTATTTTCAACCATCGCGCCGCATAATATTTCCAAATCGCCTTCGACAAAAGTATCTCCATCAATAAAAATCACATATTCTTCTAATAAATTAAGGATGCTATCTCTGAGAACGGCGTCGTGGGCTAATAAGGTTTTATTGTATATAGCCCAAGGATTCTTTTGACCCGAGCCAACTTCAGAATAATGTACCCTGAAACCATTCTGTTTTGCTAGGGCCTCTAGTGACTCCGAAAATTCGTTGCTTTCATTAGTCGTAGTACACAAAACAACTCTATCTCCGTAAGGTATTAAGAATTCAATATTAGTAAGGTATTTGAGGTCGTTAAAAATCGGGATTAGAATCGCGAAGTTCCGATTTCTCGTTTTTACCTTACTTAGATCAACGGGTTTTTTAAAATTAGCCAGGAATGTCCTAAAATCAAATAACGCAATCCAAGGAAATAACATAATGGTTTATAATTTACTTTAATTCTTGCTAAATTACATAACGCCTTTTAAATTCCGTAGCGAAATGCCGAAAACTACTAATCAACCACGTTACCATATTCATTGGAAAAAGTCAATTTTCTGTTATGGTTCAATACCTTATGACCACCTATGAGGTAAAATGATATGTATATGGCATACACAACTAATCCTCATTTGCCTCGGGTTCGAATGCAAGCAGTCGAGCTTGTAAAACAGGGCAAAAGCGTCAGAGAGGCAGCC
>JACQXN010000013.1 GCA_016208745.1 Candidatus Portnoyibacteriota bacterium
ATCCTCCCCTCGACTGAGGGGAGAAGGAATCAACGCATAGACAATGTTGTTTTTATGGGAATGGGGGAGCCTTTCTTAAATTTTGGCAATGTTATGCAAGCGATTAAAATTTTAAATGACAAAGATAGTTTAAACATCGGCGCCCGCCATATTTCTATTTCAACCGCCGGCATAATAGAAGGAATTGAAAAACTAGCCAAGCAGCTACTTCAGATAAATTTAGCTATTTCTTTGCACGCGCCAAATAACAAGTTGCGTTCGCGCCTTATGCCAATCAATAAAAAATATCCGATTGAAAAAGTTTTAGCCGCAGTTTTGGAATATATTTTAAAAACTAGACGAAAAGTGATGTTTGAATATATAATGATAGACAAACTTAACGATTCGGACGGCCATGCCAAAGAATTGATACTAATGATTAAAAATTTGAAAAATCCTCTTTGTTTTGTTAATCTTATCTCGTATAATCCGACAGGCGACTTTAAGCCTTCGTCTCCGCAAAGAATAAAAAGATTCAAAGAGATTTTGGAAAAAGAAAATATTAGCGTCACAGAGAGACATCGCTTTGGCAAAGAAATAAAAGGCGCTTGTGGACAATTAGCAGAATAAAAATTCCTCCCTTTTTAAAGGCCCGCTCCGCCATAGCTTTAGCGAGGCGAGGAGGTTAGGAGGAATTTAAATTTATAAATCCACCCCGCCCCTCCTTTAAAAAGGAGGGAGCAAAAACCATGAATAAAAAACTTTTCATCATAATTGGCGCGATTTTACTGGCAATTATCCTTATTGTCGCCGGCTTAAAATTTTTTACCGATGAAGACACTTGGATTTGCCAAGATGGCCAATGGGTTAAGCATGGCAATCCCTCGGCTCAAAAACCGACCGAGCCCTGCAATGGCGCGCCAAATATTGAACCTGATGTTATTTTAACTTCACCGCAACCAAACCAAGTTATTCAAAACCCGCTTATTGTTGAAGGCAAAGCAAAGGGCGCTTGGTTTTTCGAAGCAAGTTTTCCAATAAGAATTTTAGACGCGCAGGGAAATGAAATTGAAGCAAGCTTTGTCCAGGCGACAGAGGATTGGATGCAAGCCGGTTATGTTACGTTTAAGGGGGAAATCAGATTCCCGCCATCGCTAACAGGCGAAGGAACGCTTCTGCTTCAAAAAGACAATCCGTCCGGCCTGCCCGAAAACGATAAAGAGTTCCGTGTTCCGATAAAATTTCCCGCGCAGGAAACCATAAAAGTTAAAGTATTTTTTGGCAACAGCAATCTGGATCCTGAAAATTCTTGCAATAAAGTCTTTTCGATTGAACGGGAAATTGCCAAAACCCAAGCAACTGCCAAAGCCGCCCTAGAAGAGCTTCTAGCTGGCCCAACTGCCAAAGAAAAATCCGAGGGTTATTTTACCAGTATAAATTCTGGCGTCAAAATCCAAAGCCTGACCATTGAGAATGAAATAGCTAAGGTTGATTTTGACGAACAGCTTGAATTTCAAGTTGGCGGCTCTTGCCGCGTTTCAGCAATCCGCGCCCAAATTACAGAAACTTTGAAGCAATTCTCCAGCGCTAAAAACGTAATTATATCTATTGATGGCCGGGCAGAAGATATTCTTCAACCATAGCTCGCTAAAAATAAACAATATTGATAGAACGTAAAAATTGCGGCGACCATCTAGGTTGTCGCAATTTTATTTATAAGATAAAATAGAGATAATCATGCTATACATTGACGCCGTAATTTTATCTATTATTGAAGGCTTAACAGAATTTCTGCCAATTTCCTCAACCGGCCATTTAATTTTAGCCAGCGATATTTTAAAAATCAGCCAGACCGATTTTGTTAAAAGCTTTGAAATTTTTATCCAGCTGGGCGCGATTCTGGCGGTAATTGTCTTATACGGCAAGATGCTTTTAAAAAATACGGCGACCTGGAAACCAATTATAATCGCCTTTTTGCCAACAGCTGTCATCGGATTTGCTTTTTACAGCCTGATAAAACGCTTTTTACTTGGAAACATAATTGTAACTTTATTAGCCCTTTTTATTGGCGGGCTAGCGTTAATTGTTATTGAAAAACTTCTGCCACAAGATAAAGGCGAGCCAGAGACAATAGAAAAAATAACCGCCAAAAAAGCTTTTCTTATTGGCTTGTGCCAATCAATTTCTATGATTCCGGGCGTTTCGCGTTCGGCCGCGACAATTTTGGGCGGACTATTTCTGGGCCTTAAAAGAAAAATGGCGGTTGAATTTTCTTTCCTCTTGGCTATCCCGACTATGTTTGCCGCTACTGGCTTTGATATAATAAAAAGTGATCTCAACTTTTCTTTAAACGAATTTTGGCTTTTGGCGATCGGATTTATTGGCTCTTTTATTACCGCGCTTTTGGCTATCAAATTTTTTATCCGCTTTATCCAGCGCCATACTTTTGTCTCATTCGGAGCTTATCGGATAATCCTGGCAATCTTGTTTTGGCTTTTCATAATAAAGTTATAAATTATTAAAAAGTCATTTCCCCCTTTTTAAAGGGGGATTCCCGCCCGAGGCGGGTCCGCCTTTGGCGGAAAGGGGAATTTTCTGATTTAAATCCTCCCCGACCCTCCTTTTCCAAAGGAGGGAGAAAAGTTAATTATGAAATCTCTTCATCTCCAACGCACGATAATTCCTGTCGTTATTCTAACAATTCTGGCAACGGGTTATTTTCTTTACGCGCAAACGAATAAACAGGCAAATTACGAAAATGAATCTGATAAAAAAATTACTATCCTAGAGCAGCAGATTAATGATTTAAAAAACCAATTGGAAATTGTTTCCAAAAAAGCCGAGGATAAAACGATAGTCAAAGAAGAAACTATCAGAAGGGAAGTAGTCAGAGAAAAATCGCAAGAAGAATTATTAACTGCCGCTGTGGCAAAGATTACTCCGTCGGTTGTTTCAATAGTTGTTACCAAAGATGTGCCGCTCCTTGAAATAGTTTACGAGAATCCTTTCGGGAACGACCCGTTTTTTAAAGATTTTGGTTTTCAAATTCCGGTTTATCGCCAGAAAGGAGTCCAAAATCAGAAAATCGGCGCCGGCACCGGATTTTTAATTTCCAGCGACGGCTATATAATAACCAACAAACACGTAATCCAAGATACCGAAGCGCAATACACGGCTTTGCTTTCAAACGGCACCCAACAGACAGCTCAAGCAATTTATAGAGACCCCAATAATGATATTGCCATTCTTTTAATTCCGGGCAAAAATTATACTAGCGCCCAGCTAGGCAGCTCTGACGCCTTGCAGCTAGGACAATCGGTTTTTGCTGTCGGCAATGCTTTGGGCGAATATAGTAATTCTGTTTCTGTCGGAATTGTTTCTGGGCTTGATAGAACTATTGAAGCCTCAAATGGCTCAACCATTGAGACATTAACCGGCGTTATTCAAACCGACGCGGCAATTAATCTTGGCAATTCCGGCGGGCCATTGGTGGACCTGCAAGGAAAAGTTGTCGGCATTAATATGGCAACAGTCATTGGCTCAAATAGCATCGGCTTTTCTATTCCTGTTAATATCGCCAAAAATATTATAAAATTAGTATTGAAGAAATAATAACTTTTTCGTCAATAATATTTTTAATGCGTAAATACTCCATCATAATATTTTTTACGGCTACATTACTGCTTGCTCTTTTGCCGCTGACCGCTTTCTCCGCCGAAGATCCAAATCCAGACCCGGGTTTTCAAATTGTCCCTGACTGCGGAGGCGGGCCCTGCGGTCTGTGTGATATCTTTCTTTTAATCTCAAACATTTTTAATTTCATTGCTTTTAAGCTAGCTCCGCCCATTGCCGGATTCTTGTTTGTTTTAGCCGGCGGCTTATTTTTAATATCAGGCGGCTCGCAAACTAGGATCTCCCAAGCCAAGAAAATATTTATCAATACTATCTTTGGCTTAGCTATTATTTATATCGGTTGGCTGATAGTTGATGGATTGATTATGTCTGTCGGTAAAAGCATTGGCAATGAATTCAAGTGGTAAAAACTTTACTCCCGAAAGATATTACTGATCCCAAGACTACAAAAATTAAAATAGAGCACGAAGGATATTCCGCCTTTATAGATGTGACTATAGATTACGAAGTGGGAGGAGATGGCTTAAAAGCTGATCCAAGCTCCGTAGCTTTTTCAGAAATAGGCCAAACGAAACAACTAAAAGCCCTCTTTAATGGTGAGGATGTGACTGCCCAATCAACTTTCGTTTCTAGAAACACGAATCTTGTAACGGTCACTGCATCGGGGCTTTTGAAAGTCGTTAAACTGCCTTCAGCCGGCCAAACAAAAACTCTAAAAATTGAAGTAAAGTATCAAGAGCAAACAATTTATATAGGGGTGACTGTGGAAAATGAAGAAGCACCTCTAAATCATATCCCAATCTTTGGCGATAGCATAACTCTTGGAGAGGCAACGGGTGGGGGCTGGGTAAAAAATTTAAAAAATGATTGCACTATTGATGATGCTCTTGTTTGCGATATCTATAATTGCGATATCTATAATTCCGGCGTAAACGGGGATATGTCACCGGATTTACTAAGTAGATTTAGGTCTAATTTCACAAGCCTAAGAATTCCGGAAGCCGATGATAAGATCATTATTTTTGCCATTGGCATTAATGATTCGGTATATAACAGCAATACCCGCGAATTCAATGTGCCAAAAGAGACATTCCGATCCAACATGCAAACATTAATTAACCAAGCCAAAGCCTACAATCCTACTAATATTATCCTTGTGTCCCTTACGCCGGTTGATGAGCCAAAAGTGAATGATGCTCTTCATCGTTATAACCCTTACAAATCTTATAAAAATATTTATATTGAGCAGTTTAATACAATTCTGCGATCCGTTGCCAGCGCAAACAATGTTTCCTATGTTGATGTTTATACTCCGTTCTATCCAAATCGCATTAACTTGTTGTCCGATGGCTTACATCCTAATTCACAGGGATACGAGTTGATTTATGATACAGTCGATATTTTCCTGCTTGCCAAAGAAATGCTTGAATGCTAAACGACCGAATGCTCAGCTCGCAGAAAATATTATACAATTAGTATTGAAAAGATAATGTTTAACTTAAAAATATGCACGAAAACCTAGAACACGGGAGATTTAACTTAACTCCCGAAGAAATAGAGAAGGCAAAAAAAGAAGGGAAACTGGAAGAGCTAAAAGAAAAAGCGGAACAAGCAACCGCCAGAATCCATGGAAAAGAGGGCGAAGGGGCAAGAGAAAGTCTGGAAAAAGAATTAGAAAAATAAATATCTTGACGTCGGACGTCGTATCGACGTCCGACGTCGATAGCTTTCTTTAATGACCCAGGTCTGGCTTTACGCCTTAATCAGCGTTTTTTTAATTAGCGCCATATCGCTAGTTGGTGTTTTTATTTTTTCCTTAAAGAAAGCTTTCATTCAAAAAATAACTTTACCGCTGGTTAGTTTTGCGGTGGGCGGGTTGCTTGGCGACGCGTTTATCCATCTTTTGCCTGAATCCTTTGAAAAAACAAATAATAGTTTAAAAATTGCGATTCTTATTATTGCCGGGGTTCTTATTTTTTTCTCGCTGGAAAAATTCTTACGCTGGCGGCATTGCCACGATTTTGAATGCAAGGAGCATTCGCATATTCTTGTTAATATGAATTTAGCGGGGGATTCAGTTCATAATTTTATCGACGGGATTATTATCGCGGCAAGCTATATTGTTAGCCTCCCGCTTGGCATTGCCACCACTTTGGCAGTGGCGCTTCATGAAATCCCGCAGGAAATAGGGGATTTTGGAATTTTTATACATTCGGGCTTATCTCGCGGCAAAGCCTTGCTCTACAATTTTCTTGCATCTTTGGCCTGCGTTTTGGGAGCGATTTTGACTTTACTCATCGGCCAACATCTTGGAGGATTCGCTTTTGCAATTTTACCTTTAACTGCAGGTGGTTTTTTATACATTGCTGGATCTGACCTAATTCCTGAGCTTCACCGCGAGACTAAAATTTCAACTTCACTAGTACAACTCCTTTCAATAATAGGAGGCGTCATTATAATGGCATTGTTGATTTTGCTTGACTAAAGAACTGTCTAATAATAAAAATTCTGTTATCCACAGCGAACCGGATAAAAAAAGAATAATTGCGTTATAATTAAAGTAACTAAGCAAGCTCGTTTAATCACAAAAATATGCTTGTGAAAACAAAACAAAAAACTTTAACTAAAATAATTTACATTACAGGGGCATTGATTGCAACGACGGCCCTAGCTTATGCGATTTTAGCCGTAAATATAACGCCGCCGGGGACTGTTAAAATTGTTATCCCCACAAACCATAAATATTGCGAGGTTGGCTCGCCGCAGATTTTTGTTTTCGGAGACAGTATAACTTATGGTTCTTGGGATGCCAGTGGCGGCTGGGTGCAAAGATTAAGGGAATTCCTTGATGAAGAAAATCAGGCCGATCCGAATAGCTACTGTATTGTTTTTAATCTCGGCGTGCCGGCCAACACCTCAACAAATTTAGTTAGTCGTTTCCAAACTGAATTTTCTCTAAGAAAAGACCAGAATGCTGAAAAAATTGCTATCTTTTTTATCGGCATAAATGACTCGCGCTATACCCAAGACTCGGGCTTTCAGGTCTCAACTTCCACCTTTACATCAAATATCAGAAAATTAATTAACCAAGCCAAAGGCAATAACGCCAAACCAATCTTTCTATCTATAACGCCGGTCGACGAATCAAAAACTGCACCTATTCCTTGGAACCCTAATATTTCTTTCACTAACAACAATATTCGGCAATTCAATAAAATTCTAAAATCAGTTTGCAATGTAAATGGCGCCTCATATATTGATACCTATTCAAAGTTCATAAACTATGCAGAGAGCGGCCTTGATTATAAAAGCTTATTAGCCGACGGCCTGCATCCTAATTCCGAAGGTCATAGAATCATATATGAAACGGTTAGGGATTCTCTTATAAATAGCGCAATTCTCCAATAGAATTTTTAGTAATTAAGAATGAAACCACCAACTTGAACGCTGGTGGTTTTTTAATAGACTTGGTAGATGGATATGAACCCGACTGTTTTTTTCTATCAGTTAGCAATAGAATTATTGATTTTTTTCATAAAAATGGTAAACTTACGATAATTATGGGCGACTATGGAACACGCCCGCCTAGGCGGGTAATGTTCGCCTAGGCGAATCGTTTAAAAATTAATAAGCTAATTATGGGCATGTAGCTCAGTTGGTTAGAGCACTTCACTGATAATGAAGAGGTCCCTGGTTCGAGTCCAGGCATGCCCACTTATGTTTTGCGCATACGTGATTGAAAATCCTAAAGGTAAAAAATATACCGGCAGCACAAATGATTTAAATAAAAGACTAGATACCCATAACGACGAGACACCTGAAAAAGCAAAATTTCACCGGACTACTTTTAAAAAAGGACCATGGAAGATTATATTTAAAAAAGAGTTTACCACTCGCAAAGAAGCGATACAATTTGAAAGATTTCTAAAAACAGGAAAAGGTAGAGAATGGTTAGAGCAAGCCCGCCGTGGCGGGTAATGTTCGCCTAGGCGAATCGATTCCTCGGTCGCCCACACTAAAAAACTCCATTTTTAAAATATAAACGAAAAGGGGTTTAAAGCGAACTCGCATAAAGCCTCTTTTTTATTGGAAGAACTTTTTTTAATTAAACTCAAATCAAAATTAAATTTTGACATTAATTATAAAATATGCTAATATTTAATATTCCTGGCTTAATTTGAATTCAAGTGTTGTTTAACAAAAAAATACTTAAAAAATACAGAAAGGAGAACCAAAATGCATCTAGGACAATGTCTTGTGATGTCACAGTCGCTGGAGCTAAGGCAGAGATTAGAGATAGAGCTTACGCAGAGCCTCTCTTTGATGCAGCAGCAAAAACTCGAACTAAAGCTCTATGTAACGCGCGAGAATGAGCTCACGAGGCTTTATAGGAAAGCTCTCGGGCGTCGAATGGTAAGACTCTACGACAAACACGGAATGAAGTTTGAATACGCGCTAGTCCGCGTGAAGGACGTTCCTGCCGACCTTAGGGCCGACGGGAATTGGGCATTCAGCCATTGTCTTTTTAATGGCTTTGAAGCGCTTCTTTTCGGAAGCCGGTACGCGATGGCTCGGGGCAGTTGGTTGCTTTTCGTAATTTACGATATGTACCTCGACGCCCCCAAACATTATATTGAATACGCCGCGGTACACGAACGTGGCGAGCAAGTTACTCTTGGAGACCACAATCTCGCCTCCAAGCTTGAATTTGCAATCGCAAAGAAAAAGAATGACCTTGTTAAATACATGGCGTGGATCGAAAAAAATTGCCCCGCTAAATTAGCCGATATCTTCAGCTATCAAACACATCTTGCGCTTCCTGCCTCCGATGAATTCCAGGAACTTCTGGAGCTACTTTCGTCTTCCGAAGAAACAACAATGGTTCGGCAGATGATTGAAGAATTTGAGTGGCCGTTTCGCCTTCTTCAAAAGCTCGCCTTTTATAAAAAACGAAATGAGGAAGTGATCGAGATCATAACGCAAGCCTTGCGTGATGCAGAGATTCTTGCCAGCCAGCGCGGCGCACCACTGAAAGAACTCGTCGGCCTCATTCGAAATGTAATTGCAATGCAACTTCGCTTCATCGCGGAACGTAAACTTGAATCCTACATCAATTTTCCACACATTAACGCTCTCTGGCGCGAACTACGAATTCAGGTTGATAGAGAGTTTAGCAAAATGCTTAGCGCGAGGAAAGAAATAAATCCAAACTACTTCCAAGAAATTATCGAAGCCAATATCGTCGATTCTCTTCATCGAAATGGGGTGCTCTCGTTTTCTTTCCCGGAAGCGCTGCGATCCATTTAAACTCTTAAATTCAGGGCGTTCAGTCTAAAAAGATTGAACGCCTCTTTTCTTCTGTGTTATTATTTATTTTAGGTATTATATGGGCTGTTAGCTCAGCTTGCCCCGCCAGTTTTGACGGGGCGAAGTAGAGCGCCTCATTTGTCCCGATTTTCTAAAATTACAGATTTTTAAAAATCGAGGATTCTCGATAATTTTGGTGGGCCCATAGCTCATCTGGTAGAGCGCCACATTTGCAATGTGGAGGTGACCGGTTCGAGCCCGGTTGGGTCCACCAAAGTTATCGGGACAATTCATAAACTGGGGCTCAAATCCCCATCGGTCCACTAAATCTTATTCGCTGAATCAAAATAATCAACACATCAAAAACAACATTGATTAATAAAATACTAGATTTATATAAAAAGCACATAGAAGAGAGACAATATTTTACCAAAAGCCGGTTACCATTCTATGAATTGACCAAAAAATATCTACCACCTGAAAAGGATGCAGTCGTGATTGATATTGGATGCGGAGACTATAATCGTTTTGATGAAGGGCTGGATAAAAAATATAAAATATACAATCTTGATAAAGTTGAAGGGATTGCGATAAATTATCCAAACACTTATCATTATATCGCCCCAGACAGATTACCCTTTGACGATAATAGCGTAGACTTTATCCATTGCAGCCATCTGATAGAACATTTAAGCCTCGATAACGTATACGAATTATTAAAAGAGTTTGACAGGGTTCTTAAAAATAATGGCGCAATAGTCATCTCCGCTCCTTTATTTACTCGGACATTCCTCGAACACCCAACTCACTGCAAAGTTTACACTCCTTCTTTTTTAAGTTTATGCTTAGTTGACCGTAGGGGCACTGGTAATGAAAATGCCGATAGCGAAATAATATCTGAAAATTTTAAAGTAGAGGAAGTCGTATATCGTTATTCACAGCTTGCAACCGAAAGAATTTGGTATTCTAAGTATTTTATTATAGATTTATTGATTAAAATTTTACTGAGATTCGCTTATTTTCTTGGATTTAGAAAATTTAACAAGGACGCCTACACGATGGTTCTTAGAAAAAATTAGGCAACCATCTTCTAGGGTACTGAAAACTCGGTGCCTTAAAAATTATCTTTAAAAAATATTTTTTATAAACTTATGGATTTATTCTTAATTGTCTATTTTTTGGTTGGCGTTATACAGGATTTTCTTTTAACGCTTAACTGGCGGTATGTTGCCAAAGAAAAACCTCTTGGGGCAACGTTTTTTTCATTCTCAACTTCCGTTATTGGTATGGTAATTTTCTATAATATCGTCACTCGCCTTGATTCAGACAGAAGTATTATCGCAATAATCGTCTATTCTTTTGGCATCGCCGCAGGCACATTTTTAGCAATGAAGCTAAAAATTAGCAAAGATAGGCCCGTTGACGTTGACAGAATATCAAAATTATGATATTCTATCAAAAAGTTCTTTCAGTCAAAAAAATAAAAGCGTCTCGCTCCTAAAAATAAAAAATCCCAAAAAGAAAGAGGAGATTCTTCATGAGCAATTCTTTGGTTGACCTGCTTGCAAGAGCGGGTATTATTACGCCACAAGTTCAAGCGGGGGTTAACGCAAAAAAACAACAGAGCAGAAACACCGCTCCGGCGACCGGACAAACGACAAAACCAAATCGCTCTCTGGCTTTGCTGGATAGCTACAACTCAATCACGTATTTTAGGCGCACGGCCCGCGAAATACTGCAAAAAGACCCAAGCAAAATTATGGAAGTGATTACTTCCGCCCGTCGCTTCAGCGACACAAAAGCAGGAGGAGCCCTGATGTATGCTCTTTATAAGATAAAGCATGTAGGCATAGAAAATATGTACCCTGAAAAGAGAGAGGGATTCTTGAGGCGCGAGCTTCATGATCCACTCAATTAAAAGACTCTATATCGCCGCTGGCTCACCAGCGGCTCTTTTTATTCCCAAAAATTTGCTGATTTTAATAAAATCGTGATAGGATTTGAATAAATATTTATGTCATTATCTATCGGCATTGTCGGCTTGCCAAATGTGGGCAAATCAACGCTGTTTAACGCGCTGACCAGAAGCAAGCAGGCCAATGTTCAAAATTATCCTTTCTGCACCATCGACCCCAATGTGGGCGTTGTTGAGGTGCCTGACGAACGGCTGCAAAAATTAGCAGAAATTTCCAAATCAAAAAAAATTATTCCGACGGTTATTGAATTTGTTGATATTGCGGGCCTTGTGGCTGGCGCATCAAAAGGGGAGGGGCTGGGCAATAAATTTTTATCGCATATCAGGGAAGTTGATGCGATTGTGCAGGTTGTGCGTGCTTTTTCTGACGCCAATATTGTAAATACCAGAGGCAAAATTGACCCGCGAAATGACGCCGAAATTATAAACACAGAATTAGCGCTGGCTGATTTAGCCACGGCTTCAAAAAGACTGGAAGCATTAAAAAGCGCCGCCAAAAATCCAACTGATAAAATAGCGCCGAAACAACTTGAGGTTTGTGAAAAAGTTTATGAGGCGCTGGAACAAGAAAAGCCAGCGCGCTCGTTGAATTTATCAAATGACGAAAAAGAAATGATTCGTGATTTAAATCTTTTAACAATAAAACCAATGATGTATGTGTTGAATGTTGATGAAAAATCAGAAACCTCAGAAAATCTCCCCCAACCCTCCCTAAAGGGAGGAACCGATTCCCCTCCTTTAGGAGGGGCTAGGGGAGATTTAACCATAAAAATCTCCGCCAAACTTGAGGCCGAGCTGGCGGATTTGCCAGACCAAGAAGCAAAAGAATATCTAAAGACGCTTGGCATTGAAGAATCAGGCCTAGATAAATTAATAAAAGCCGGCTACAAACTTTTAAACCTTATTACTTTTCTAACCAGCGGCGAACCAGAAACCCGCGCCTGGACTATTAAACAAGGCGCAAAAGCGCCGCAAGCGGCCGGCGTTATCCATACTGATTTTATAAAAGGGTTTATCAAAGCAGATGTTGTTAACTGGCAAGATTTTGTAGCGCTTGGCGGCTGGCCGCGGCTTAAAGAAAGCGGTAAAATGAGGCTAGAAGGAAAAGAATATATTGTCAAAGACGGAGATGTTATTTATTTTCATGTTCACCCCTAACACCTAATCTGACCGAGCGCCTCAGCTTTCAACCAACAAAAAGAGAAACGGCTTCGCCTTCATTTCATCCCGCATACGCAAGACTTCGACGGATTAGGTGTTGGGGTAAATACATAATTTATTTCCCCCTTTGTAAAAGGGGGATTCCCTCCCGAGGCGGGTCCGCCTTTGGCGGAAAGGGGGGGTTGTATGGATATTTATTTTTAAAATCCACCCCGCCCCTCCTTTTTCAAAGGAGGGTGAAAAACTTATGCCACACAAAAACTTTCTCACCGAAGAAGAACAAAAACAATTGTATTTGGTGCATCATATGCATCATCTAAAATCAAGCAAAACTGCAAAACACGAATTGCATCATTGTTTTTTATACACGCGAAAAAATATGAGAGGGGAGAGATATCAGATAAAGCATCTTGTATCTAGTGGTAAACTTTATCACATACTGAACAAAGAATTTTCTGGCACGCTTTATGACCATCTGGATAATAAGCTTATTATTAAAAGCGTGAAAATTAAAGGCAAAAATTATTCTATTATTAAATAAACCTCTGCCGAAAAGTCCATATTGTCATTCCCGTGAAAACGGGAATCCAGATTATATAATATCTTGCCCGACACACAAAACCTTGACATTATCAAGATTAGGTATTATGATTAGGCATTAAACGTGCCTAATTTTTAGTTCTTAAAATATTTAAAAATACAACAAGAAAAGGAGAATAAGGTGACTAGAGAGATCAAAATCAACGGCTGGCGAGAGGTTATACATACGCCAATTCTGACATTAGAAATTCACCCTTGTTATTGGACTGAGCTTGAAGATATCCTCCAACGGTCAATTCGAAAATGCGCCAAAGTATGTTATGCTGACAATGAAAGCAAGATTTTCACGACACTTTCAGGCGGATTGGATTCTTCGCTCTGCCTAGCTTTGATTTCTTGGTTAACGGATATCAATTGTCGTGGAATTTACACTTTCACAATAGCTGGCAACTTGCATCATCCGGATCGTTTTTTTGCCAGAAAGATGGCCTTGCAGTCTGGTACGAACCATCAGGAAATCGTACCAACACTAGAAATGGTAAAAGTTGCCGAGAAAAAATTCAAAAGAGTATTTCCGGATCTGCAAATTCGCGAAGGCACTATCGGCGTATATATGCTCTATGAATTTATCCATCAATTCGCGCCGGCTTCTATTATCGTCCATGACGGAATTGATGAACTTCTCGGCGGATACTGGGATCATCGCGCGCCAGAAAGCGAAAAAGATAGACTTCGCGCGTTCCAAGGCCGCTGGACACGACTATCGGAAGAACATTTAATCCCATTGGAAAAGATCGCTGCTCATTTCGGGATTTCGCTTATATTCCCGTACCTCCAGAAAGAAGTGGTGGAATATATAACAGGAATTCCGCTAGAACAACGAACCTCTCGGGAAATGAGTAAAATCCCTTTAAGAAGAATTGCCGCAGGACATAACATACCCAAAGAAATCATAGAGCGTCCCAAGATCGGCGCGTGCGATATGCTAAAGGTTTTTTAACTTAAATATGAGGTTGTCACACTCTTCCTGCTCCGCAGGAATTCGCTCGCAATGACAAATTCGCCCCGTTGCCCAAACAACGGGGTTTTTCTTTGGGTTGAAAAAAAATTCTATTGTGATAAACTATAAATAAAATTTAACAATGCCTCCATTTCATTTTTATTCCCTGAGCGACCCCGTATTTACGGGGGAGTCGAAGGGTTTACTATAGCCTTCGACTACGCGTCCGCCTGTGGCGGACGCTCCGCTCAGGCAATAATTAAATATATGCCAATTCCAAAATCCCTCCAAAACTTTCTAGAAAAAAACAAAATCAAATTCAAAGAAATAAACCACAAAACCGTTTATACGGCTTTTGATAAAGCGACAACCTTAAGATTAAAACCGCAAAATGTGACAAAAACCATTATTGTAAGCTTAGACGGCAAAGACCATGCTTTGGCTATTATTCCTGCTAATAAAAATTTAGACAAGAAAAAACTCTTAAAGATTATTAACGCCGGCCGCAAAAAACAGAGTCAAAAATTATTCAAAAAAATAGACTTTGCTAAAGAGGTTTGGATGAAAAATAATCTCAAAAGCATAAAAGTCGGCTCAACCCCACCTTTTGGCCTGCTTTATAAATTGCCGACTTTTATTGATAACGCGCTCGCCAAACAAACAAAACTTATTGTCGGCGCGGGAAACTATGAAACTTCGCTAGAAATTTCTCCGTCAGCGCTTCTAAAATCTGATTCAACGATTATTAAAGGAAGCTTCAGCCAAAATAAAAAATAAAAATGGCGACCCCGATATCCGGATTGCACCCGGATTATCCGGATAATTAATCCGGGTCATCCGGATGTAAAATCCGGGTCATCCGGGTCGCGTATGTTTTTTAATGTCTCGCTTATTATCCGCCATCATTCTTGTCGCTATTATCTGGCTTGGCTCTTATTTCACAAATAACGATTCAGAAAAAGAAAAACGCCAACCAGAACCGCAAACTTCAAACGCTTCTTCCAAAAAAGAAGTTTTTTTTGCTTCAGCCGACACTAATTCACAAGGCATTTTTGTCCTCCCAATAACAGATGCTATAAAACCCATTAGAAAATGGACAACCGAAGAGCCGCAATTAACCGCCCAATCAATTTATGTTTTTGAAACAGGCTCTGGCAAAATACTTCTTGAAAAAAGCCCATCAGAAATCCGCCCCATCGCCAGTCTTTCAAAATTAATAACTGCTCTGGTAATAATGGAAAACAAAGACTTGCAGGAAAAGACTATTGTCAGCCAAAACGCCATTGAAACTTACGGCGAGATGGGTAATCTAAAAGCCAACGAAGAAATAACAATAGAAAATCTCCTCTATGCTCTGCTTATTGAATCAAGCAACGACGCGGCTGTAGCTTTGGCAGAATCCGTTCAAGGCGGCGAAGAAAAATTTATTGAACTAATGAATCAAAAAGCGGAGGAGCTCGGCCTTGGAAACACTCATTTTTCCGATCCCAGCGGCCTTAATGAAAATAATGCTTCAAGCGCCAAAGACTTATCCTTGCTTATGCGAGAGGTTATAAAATATCCATTGCTGGTAAAAATATTTCAAACGCCAGAAATTGACATAAAATCAGCCGACGGAAAATATAATCATCATTTGACAAACAGCAATAAGCTTTTAGCCAAATATCCCGAAATAATCGCCGGCAAAACCGGCTATATTGACGAAGCAGGGGAATGCATGGTAGCAATATTAAATTCGCCCAATAATCAAGGCTTAATTGTTAATGTTATTTTAAACAGCCAGGACAGAATCCAAGAAATGGAAAAGCTTATCCTCTGGGAAAAAGAGGCGTTTATATGGTAGAATAAAAAGAAATCCAAAGCTCAAATTTCAAATCAAATCCCTGCCGGCAGGCAGGTAAAATCCAAATGACTAAATTAATTTAAATTCTTTGGATTTTGAAATTTAGTCATTGATTTGGAATAATTTGGATTTTGACATTTAGATTTTATGTTAGATGTCTTTCAAATCTCCCGCATCTTAGCTTTAAGCGCGCTATCGTTTGTCGTCGCTTTTTTGCTGACGCCGGCTTTAACCCATTTTCTTTATAAATACAAAATGGGCAAGCAAATCCGCACCGAAGGCGCGCCGGTTTTTGCCAGCTTGCATCAAAAAAAAGAAGGCACCCCGACTATGGGCGGGATTTTAATTTGGCTGACGGTTCTGATTTTAGCGCTTGTTTTCTGGACGCTTAACAAAATGGGCGTTGATTCTTTTATTGGCAAAATGAATTTTTTAAGCCGGCCACAAACCTTATTGCCGCTTGGCGCGCTTGTGGCTTCGGCAGTTGTCGGATTGGCCGACGACGTGCTTGGAGTTTTTAAAATCGGGCCAAAAGGCGGGGGGTTACGTATGCGCCACAGGATTTTTGTTTATACAGCCATTGCCGCTTTTGGCGCTTGGTGGTTTTTCTCAAAGCTTGAATGGAGCATCGTTCATATTCCATTTGTGGGCGATTTTAATATCGGCCTCTGGTATATTCTGATTTTTATTTTTATTCTAGTGGCCACCGCTTTTTCGGTTAATGAAACAGACGGGCTAGACGGCTTGGCTGGCGGAACTCTTTTGACCGCTTTTGGCGCTTATGGCGCGATTGCCTATGCGATGGGCAGATATGATTTAGCTGCCTTTTGCGGCGTGATTTTGGGCGCGTTGCTTGCGTTTTTGTGGTTTAACATTTATCCGGCCAGGTTCTTTATGGGCGACACCGGCGCAATGTCCCTTGGCATAACCCTTGGCATAATCGCAATGATTACTAATCAATTTCTTCTTCTGCCGCTAATCGGGTTTATCTTGTTGATTGAATCTTTGTCTGTTATTATTCAAGCAATTTCAAAAAAACTGCGTAAAGGCAAAAAGATTTTTATTTCAACGCCGATTCATCATCATTTTGAAGCCAAAGGCTGGCCAGAAACAAAAGTCACCATGCGATTTTGGATTATTTCTTGGGTCATGGCCGCGCTAGGTTTAATTCTGGCGTTTTTGGATAAAGCTATATAGCTACGGAATACTGATTTATTACCTGCCTCGCCGGCAGGCGAGCGGATATACGGATTTACAAATTATGCCCTGAGCGAAGTCGAAGGGTTATCTATGTTCCTTAATTAAATAAAAATTGTTCCTTAAATGAAAAAGGAGGATATTATGGAGACTCTCAACGCGACAGAACAAGAAAGGGCTAAAGGCGAAAGAGATAGGGAAGTATTAAAAAGATTTGCCAATGGCAAAAAGGTTGAAGGCGAAGAGGAATATGAAATTGTAACCAGATATGAACAGACCGGAATTACTCATATTGGCTACAGCTTTACGAAACAAGAAATCCAGGCCTCGCTGACAAAAATCGGAAAAGGCATTCTCGGGTTGACCGAGGAAAAACCACCAACAGATTTGGTCTTCATTTCTTATCTAAGCGACTTGCTCTAAAAAGATTCTGTTTTTTGTAGGGAGCGTATAGGCTCCCTTTTTTCTTTGGCTGGCAGATAAATGAGAGATTTGGTATAATTAAAGCGATATAAATACCTTAATTATCTGTTTCATCCGGATGCAAATCCGGGTATTCGGGGTCGCTTACTGTTATGTCAATTGAAGACTTTAAAGGAAAAAAAATAACCGTCATGGGCATTGGCCTGCATGGCGGGGGATTGGGCGTGATTAAATTTTTACATCAATCTGGCGCTAAAATTATAGCTACTGATTTACGATCCAAAAAAGAGTTAAAAGAATCATTAAATGCCCTAAAAGATTTAAAGAACATTGAATATGTCTTGGGCGAGCACCGCGAACAGGATTTTAAAGAGGCTGATTTAATCATCAAAAATCCAGCTGTGCCAGATGATTCAAAATTTTTGCAAATCGCCAAAGATGCTAAAGTGCCAATTGAAACTGATATTGGTATTTTTTTTGAATTATGTGAAGGAGCAATCATTGGCGTAACAGGCTCGCGCGGCAAATCAACAACCGCCTCGCTTATTCATCAATTTCTGCTCCAAAAATACCCGGACGCGGTTTTGGCCGGCAATATCCGAACTTCGGTTTTAGAAAAACTTGAACGAATTAAAAAAGACACATTAGTTGTTTTAGAGCTTTCTTCTTGGCAGCTAAACGGCCTTGTCCCTCACAAAAAAAGCCCGCATTTTTCCGTTATTACCAACGTAATGCCCGATCATCAAAACCGCTATGAATCAATGGAGCATTATATAGCCGATAAAAAAGCAATTTTCCAATTCCAGAATTCAAAGGATTTTCTAATTGCTAACTATGATGATGAAAAAATAAAATCTTTCGCTCCCGAGGCTAAATCAAAAATTTACTATTTTTCAAAACACGATCAGGATTTAACTAATCCCGATAACTTGCCTGAAAACAGCCAACATTCAAGAATCGGCGCCTATGCAAACGACAAAAAGATATTTTTTGGCGCAAGCAAAGAAGAAATAATTGAGATTCCTAAAATAAGATTGGCCGGCAAACATAATTTAAGCAATGTTTTGGCAGCGGTCAGCGTGGCGAGAATTTTTGATATTTCAACCCAATCCATAAAAAAAGTTTTGGGAAAATTTTCCGGCCTCCAAGGAAGAATGCAGTTTATCAAAGAAGTTAATGGCGTTAAATATATAAACGACACAACTTCAACTATCCCCGAAGCAACTATTGCCGCGATAAATACTTTAATTAAACCAAATTCCAATAACCTGATTTTAATTGCCGGCGGCGCTGATAAAAATTTGAATTTTCAAGAATTGGCAAAATTAGTTATCCAAAAAGCCAAAGCGGTTTTTCTGCTTGAAGGCACGGCCACAGAAAAACTGGAAAAAGAAATAAAAAAAGAGCTTTTAGCCTCGCCGCGCCAAATTAAAATAGAAAAATTTAACAATCTGGAAAGAGCTATTACAACTGCTTCAAGGCTAGCCAAAAAAGGGGATATTGTTTTGCTTTCCCCAGCCTCTGCCAGTTTTGGAATGTTTAGGCATGAATTCGAAAGAGGGGAAAAATTTAATCAAGCGGTAGGGAAAATAGAATAAAAGCATTGCCGCCAAATTTTGTATACGACTATGGAAAACCCAGAATTTCTTAAACAAAAATATGATCTCCATAATGCTCCCGAAGTGGGGGCTGCGGCCGAACGCACGGAAAAACGCACTGGTGAGAAAGTTTCGCAGAATCCGGCCGACCGGATTCAGAATTATCTTGATCGTCTCAAAAATGTTTTTAACCCGCCAAAATTGGAAGGTCATCCAAATTTTGATCGACAGCAAAGAAATGTAGAAATGCTCAAAAAAATGGTTCGAGATCGATTCGCGACTAAAATGGAAGATGTTCCGGACAGTTATTTGGAAAATCAGCTTCGCGAGCGCGGCGCGTCCGGCGATTACAATCAAGCGTCGGATAAAGAAAGGAAGGTTTTCAAGAAAAAAAATATGGAGCCGGTTTTGAGGGACCAATGGGCCTCGCTTGAACAGTGGATTGATTATTTCGCTTCTCCCGATTCTTCTTATATTCCGGATTATCTCAAATATTGGGTTTTCCGCGAATTAACCGGTCTTCAAGAGTATGACAAAGAAAATAAAAAATTTCCCAAGCGCTCCAAGGGTACGGTTAACAAATTTCCCGATCTCAACCACGAGGCGCTCGGATATGTTATTGACGCGGTGATAAAAAAATATCAGGGAAAGCCGATAGAATTCGAATATGATATCCAGCCCGAAGAGAAGCAAAAATTTGAAAAATATTTACAGGGAGAAAACTTCGCCAAGCTTTACGGATGGTCGGTTGAACTTATTAATCCAATTCCGGAACATCTTCTCCCTGTCACTGACGGAGAATGGAGAAAATATAGCAAAGGTTCGGAGCATCATTCGCTCGTTGAATCAATTCGTGGACGCGGAACGGGCTGGTGCACGGCTGGCGAAAATACGGCCAGAACTCAACTCAATGGCGGTGATTTTTATGTGTTTTATTCCATGGATAACGACAAAAAACCGACAATTCCCCGCATTGCTATTCGGATGGACGGAAATAATATTGGCGAAATAAGAGGGGTGGCCTATAAGCAGAATCTCGATCCTTATATGGGCGGAGTGTTGGAGAAGAAATTAAACGAAAAAGATAAATTCCCTGACAAAGATCAGTATCTGAAAAAAGATTATGATATGCGGCAGCTTACCGAACTTGAAAAGAAAACAAAAAAAGGAGAAGACCTGACCAAAGACGACTTGATCTTTCTTTATGAAATAGATTCAACAATCGATGGTTTTGGTTACCAGCGTGATCCGCGCATCAAAGAAATCCGCGACCAAAAAAATCCCAAAGAGGACATGCTTGTTATTTTTGAATGTTCACCCGATCAAATCGCTGAAAAGGTAAACGAAGTCAACGAAAACACACGAGCTTATGTGGGAGCATGGAACGTGGATATTTTTCAGAAAATCAGAAAATATCCGAATGTTAAACATCTTTTTGAATCGTTTCCGGATAAAAAAATATTTATGCAAACCTTGGAAACCGATCCAAAAATAATTTCTCCGGAATCGGCCGAAAAAGCTTTGCGACAAAAAAACATATACCTTACTGACAATGGCAGAGATATTCTTTACAAGACCGAGTTCAGCAAGGAAAGTCAAAAATATGAGCTGGTGCGCTTTGCTGTCGAACAGCTCGGTTTTCCAAATGGGGCAACGGTGGATGAAATATACGAGAAAGCCGAAAGTTTGGGATTGGAACTTTGCCCGGCTGAAGTTGGTCCGCATTTACGTTTGCAATATCCGGGAAAAGAATGGATGCTTATTGCCATGAAACAAATTACCAACCGTAATGGATTTCCGGACGTCTTCGACCTGTACACAAGTGATGAGCAGCTCCCACTCAATGGCCTCGATGCCAGGCCGTCGATTAGGTGGGCTTCTGACCACGAGTTTGTTTTTCGCTTCTCTCCCTCTTCGCGCAAAACCGAGGAACAAATAAATAGCGATGAAGCATCAGTAAAGACTGAGTAAATTTTATTCAATGCCAAAAACCTCCAAACCAAATCTTATTCTTTTAATCAACGTCGCTGTTTTGGTAGTTTTTGGATTGTTGATGATTATGAGCGCTGAGATGGCGATTTCAGCAGAAAGATTCAACCAATCATTCCATTATGTAAAAAGTCAGATTCTAAAGGGCTTAATTCCGGGAATGATTCTTGGCTATATCGCTTATTTAATTCCTTATCCTTTTTGGCGAAAATTTGCCAAACCAATATTTCTTGCCAGTTTGATTTTATTGGCTCTGGTTTTTATCCCAAAAATCGGTATGGAATTTAGCGGCGCCAAACGATGGATTAATGTTTGGGGCATCAGTTTCCAACCAAGCGAATTAGCTAAATTGGCTTTTGTAATCTTTATCGCTTATTTTTTAGAGCATAGGGGTGCCTTAATAAAAAACCGCGATACTCTTTATTCTTTTTTGGTAACCTTGGCTGTTGTTGGCTTATTAATCGCTTTCCAGCCAGATATCGGGACATTGGGAGTCTTTGCGCTAACTGGAGTAGCGATGTATTTTATCGCCGGCGCGCCTTTAAAATATATCTTTGTTCTTTGCGGACTGGGCCTTGCCGCTTTGGCCGCGATGATAAAGTTTTTTCCCCACGCTTCCCAAAGAATCCAGGTTTTATTTCATCCCGAGCTTGACCCAAAAGGCATCGGTTATCAGATAGATCAGATTCTAATTGCTTTAGGTTCTGGCGGCATTTTCGGGCAGGGACTAGCCCAAAGCAAACAAAAATTTCTTTATCTGCCGCAGCCAGTCGGCGATTCTATTGCCGCAGTTATTGGAGAAGAGCTTGGTTTTATCGGTTTAACAATTCTTGCCGGGTTATTCGTCGCTTTCGCGATTCAAGGATTTAAAATTGCCAGAAACGCGCCTGACCAATTTGCTAAATTTCTGGCAACGGGGATAACTTGCTTGATTGTTATTCAGGCATTTATTAATATTATGGCAACTATTGGTTTAATCCCTTTAACCGGCGTTACTCTGCCATTCATTTCCCACGGCGGTTCTTCTTTGGTTGTTTCGCTGATTGGAGTGGGGATATTGTTAAACATTTCAAAATACGAAAAAAGATAATCTTAGCAATAAATTTCTATAAATTTCGCGAAGCAAATTTCTATTAATTTCTGAGAGATATAAGGAAATTAATAGAAACCAATGGAAATTGATAGAAATTAATTGTTTTTAAACTAAATTCTATGAGAATCCTCTTCACCGGCGGCGGCACAGGCGGACATTTATTCCCCATTGTGGCTGTGGCCAGAGAAATAAAAAAAATCTATAAGCCAAAGGAGGGCGAAAAATTAGAAATGCTTTTTGTCGGCCCGCAAACCATTGGCGAAGAAATTTTATGGAAAGACGAAATCGCCAAAAAAACAATCTGGGCTGGAAAATTCAGGCGTTATTTTTCTATTCAAAACTTCTTTGATATATTCCTTGTGCCAATCGGGATTTTACAATCGCTCTGGATTCTGTTTGTTTTTATGCCCAATGTTATTTTTTCAAAAGGCGGCTATGGCTCTGTGCCTGTCGTGCTTGCCGCTTGGCTTTATCGCATTCCTGTTTTAATTCATGAATCAGACTCATATCCGGGACTGGCCAATAGACTTTTAGCAAAATTTAGCAAACGCATTGCAATTTCATTTAATAAAGCAACCGAATTTTTTCCCGCTCATAAAACCGCTTTGATAGGCAATCCCGTAAGACAAGAAATTTTAACAGGCTCAAAAGAACAAGCCAAAGCAATTTTTCAATTGATCAGCCAAAAACCTTTATTGCTAATTTTAGGCGGCAGCCAAGGCGCCAAAGCAATAAATGACAGCATTTTTATCGGCCTGCTCGGGATGCTTGAAAAATGCGAAATAATCCATCAATGCGGCCGGGAAAATCTTGAAGATCTAAAAACAATGCTTGGCGATATACCGAGCGGCTACCATCTTTATTCTTTTCTTGACGAAGAACAAATGCGGCATGCCTTAGCCGCGGCTGACTTAGTAATTTCTCGGGCCGGCGCTGGCAGTATTGCCGAAATTGCCGCTTGCGGCAAACCAAGCATTATGATTCCTCTGCCAAATTCTGCTGGCGACCATCAAAATTTAAACGCCTATGAATATGCCAAATCAGGCGCCACATTAGTTGTGGCGCAAGAAAACTTTACGCCAAATTTTCTAAAAGACCGAGCTATTGTTTTGTTGCAAAATCCGACGCTTCTTTCCCAAATGAGCCAGCAAGCCAAATCATTTGCCAAACTAGACGCCGCCCAAAAAATCGCCGAGGAAGTTTTAAATATCGCGAAGCATTAAAAATTCACCTCCTTTAGAGCCTGCCCTGAGCTTGCCGAAGGGAGGGGGTGGGGGAGATTTAAAAAATTAATCCTTGTCATCCCGGGCTTGCCTGCCCGCCTCTGGAGGGACCCGGGATCCAAATTCTGGATTCCCATTTTCATGGGAATGATAAAAAACAACCTATGCAAAATCAACAATATAATTTATATGAACAGCCGCAAAAACTCCAAGAATCAATAGAGCAACCAAAAAAAGATCATCTACCGATTAGCTGGAAAAATAATACGCTTTTAAAAATATCGGGTTTATTGATAATCGTATTGTATTTATTTTTCTCGCCAATTTCCCCGCTTCATTTTATTATTTTCTTGAATTCTATTTTCCCTGGTTTTATGATCGCATTCCCTGCTTTCTTTCTTCGTATGGGCTCATCTTCGTACTACTTTTTTTTATTTCTAACTTTTTCATACCATATAGCCCCCGCTCTTTCACTTCTCTTAATCCTCTGCGCGAAATCAAGGAAATTAGATAAGATTGACAAGGCAATGCTTTGGATTAATGGATGGCTGCTTCTAACACATATAATTTTCATTATTCTCCAACCAGTTAACCCTTGGCCGATTTATAATTACCAACCATACCAATTTCTATTATGGCTTTAGCGCTTCCAATCCGCACCCGTTTCGCGCCAAGTCCAACCGGTTATCTGCATATCGGTGGTTTGCGCACCGCGCTTTATTCTTATCTTTTGGCCAAACAAAATAACGGCCAGTTTATTTTGCGTCTTGAAGACACGGATCTGAAAAGACAAGTTGAAGACGCGGCTGAAGCAATTTATTCTGGTTTAAAATGGGCTGGATTAAATTATGACGAAGGACCGGATGTCGGCGGTTCTTTTGAGCCTTATATCCAGTCGCAGAGGCTTGAAATTTACAGAGAGCGCGCTGATAAACTGGTGAAAAACGGCAATGCGTATTATTGTTTCTGCGATGAGACGACGCTCGAACAAATGCGGCAGGAACAAATCGCTAAGAAACAAGCGCCAAAATATGACAGGCGCTGTCTAAAATTAAGCAAAGATGAAATTCAAACGCGTTTAAAAAATAATGAACCACACACAATACGAATGAAAATCCCCGATAACCGCGTAATAGAAGTTAACGACCTAGTTCGTGGTAAAGTTACTTACAATACCAACGAGCTTGACGACCAGGTGCTTTTAAAATCAGACGGCTATCCGACATATCATCTGGCAGTTGTGGTTGACGATCATTTAATGGAAATTTCTCATGTGACGCGGACAGAAGAATGGCTACCCTCAACGCCAAAACATATTTTGCTTTACGAGTATTTTGGCTGGACCCCGCCGCAATGGGCGCATTTGCCATTATTGCTTAATCCCGATAAATCAAAAATGAGCAAACGGAAAGGTGACGTAGCAGTTGAGGATTATATTAAAAAAGGTTATTTGCCCGAAGCGATGATAAATTTTCTGGCCTTTCTTGGCTGGAATCCGGGCTCGGAAAAAGAAATTTATTCAATGGAAGAATTATTAAAAGATTTTTCTTTGGAAAAAGTTCATAAAGCCGGCGCGATTTTTAATATTGAGAAATTAAATTGGTATAACCAATACTATATCAAACAAGTCCCGTTGGAAGAACTAGCGAAGCTATGCATTCCATATATGCAAGGTTCCGGCCTTATTGAAAAATTTCCAATTTCCAATTTCCAATTTCCAAACAAATTCCAAATTCCAAATTCAAAAAAAGAAGTTGATTTTGACTGGTTGAAAAAGATCGTTGCGCTGGAGCAGGAAAGAATGAAATACCTTTCCGAGATAGGGGAGAGCACAAAATTTTTTTTCCATACTACAGAGTATGATAAAAATTTGCTGATCTGGAAAGATTCGCCGGAGGAAGAAATAAAAAATGTTCTGCAAAAATTATTGGAAATTTTAGAAAAAATTTCCCAAGATAGTTTCACGAAAGAAAAGCTTCAGGAATTAATAATGCCCGAAGCGGAAAAATTTGAAAATAGGGGATTAATGCTTTGGCCTTTCCGCGCCGCGCTTTCCGGCCAAAAAGCCTCGCCCGGCCCATTTGAGATTGCGGAGATATTAGGAAAAGAAGAAACAATAGAAAAAGTTAAAAAAGCGATAGAAAAATTACAAATCTCCCCTAACCCCTCCTCGTATCAAGTACGGGGCAGGCTCTAAAGGAGGGGAACGGCTCCCTCCCTTTAGGGAGGGGTGGGGAGGATTTATAAAATTCCATGCCTTGCTATTTCAAAAAAACTATAAGCATCTTAGTGGCTGGGGCAATTTTAATATTGCCTTTTTGCGCTATCGCTCAAACCCAACAAGAGCTTGAAAAACAAATCCAGGAAAAACAAGCTTTAATCCAACAGCTTGAAAAACAAATTGCAGAATATAACGAACAAATTAAAAATCATAAAGCTCAGGAAAGCACGCTGGCCAGACAGATTAATAACCTGCAAACTCAGATAAAAGCCCTGGAAACGGAAATCAGATTGACGATGGCGCAAATCTCGTCAACTACCATGAAAATCGAACAGCTAACCGCCGATATCAACGAGAGAAACAACGAAATTACAAAACAAAAAGACAATATCGCCGAAACCATACGAACAATTAATGCTTATGACCAGGAGACGCCTCTTGGGCTTGTTTTAAAAAATAATAATTTCTCAAGCTTTTTAAATCAAGTCCAGTTTATTGAAAACCTGCAAAAAGGTCTGAAAGAAAAACTTGATACGCTAAAAGATTTAAAAAGCCAATTGGAAGCGCAAAAATCAGACTATGAAGGACAAAAAAATCAGCTAGAAGATTTGCGTGATGAATTAACTGGCAAAAATCTGGCGCTAGACAATCAAAAAGACAATAAAGAAAGCCTATTGACTCAAACCAAAAATCAGGAAAAAAAATATCAGCAAATAATGACTGATTTGCAGAAAAAACAGCAGGAAGTCCAAAAAGAAATTTTTGCTCTTGAAGAAAAACTCCGCCTGCTTGTTAATCCGGATTCAATTCCGGGCGCCAACAGCGGCCTTCTTCTGCGGCCGGTTTCAGGAAGTATTAGCCAGGGTTATGGCCCAACTTCGCAAACTGGTTTTGTAAATGACGCTTATAGTTTCCATAACGGAGTTGACTTTGCCGTCAAATCAGGCACGCCAGTTAAATCAGCGGCTGACGGAATTGTAAAAGCAATAGGGGACAATGGAAAATATGCTTATGGCAAATGGATTGCCATTGACCATCAAAACGGTTTGATAACTTTATATGCCCATTTTTCTGGCTATGCTGTGAGCGTCGGCCAAAAAGTTACCAGAGGCCAAACAATCGGCTATTCTGGCAACACGGGTTTTTCTACTGGCCCGCATTTGCATTTTACAGTCTACGCCGCCAATACTTTTTCAGTTCAAAACAAATGGTATGGCTTATTACCGCTGGGCGGTTCGGTTAATCCGATGAGTTATTTGTAAAAAAATGAATCAAATAAATACAAATGAACTTTTACATATAATAAAGGGCATAAATAAGGCAGGTAATTTTTTAAGCGAGCAATTAAAGAAGGCTCGACAGGAATGTTCAAGTTGGTGCACATTCAAAAACCACCGACATAATAATCTGACCCGGTTAAATTGTTATATCCAAAATCCAGATATTAAATATTTATTAGACCTAGTAAGCCGGTATGGCACTATTGCTAAGTATCTAGAAGATAATAATGATTTCAGTGAAGAGATAAAAAGGGGTATTGAAATTCTAAAAGACCCTGAAAAAAATTCTTCGATTGAAGAATTCAAAAAAAATTTAGCTCAATTAGAAATATTAATAAAGTGGGGCGAAAAAGAAATCTTTAATAAGTTAAGTGACTTTACTTGTCTTGAATGCCAAAGACTTGATGAAGCAATTAATTGTATACAAAATTCTTGCTTTCTAGCCTCTACTGTTATGGCTGTTTCTGCAATCGAAAGTAGATTGCATTATTTAATTAATAAAAAATATAAAAACATATATAAGAAATGCGATCTTAACAAAGCCACACTAGGAACACTTATAAAAATTTTTGACAAAGATGAATATCGAAAACCCATATATAAAAAGCTTAAAAAAATTATTCCAGAAATACATAAACCATTACTGGATTTGTGTAATGAATATAGAATTATTTCCGCACATCCCCAAGTCCCATCTTTAGATCATAAAGTCGCAGAATCTATAATTAATCTTGCGTTCTTATTTCTTTTAGATCCTAAACTTCGTATTACCGAAAGGAAATTCACAAAACATGATATTGTGCGACATAGAAAGGCGTGACTTCCGCCTCTTATTATATATACTCTTAACAAAGCTCATAACGGGCTTTTTTTGTTGTTTTTACGCTCTATTTCGCTCTAAAATAGGCCATTTGGGCAAAGGATAGATAAAGTCTCATATTACGGGAATTTAGACCGAAATAAGGGGCCAGACCAAAGGTGTTCCATTGGGCCTAAAACAGGCTTCACGGGGGCTTGGTGAAACCTCAAAAAGGCCTCCTGGAGCCTCTTTTGAGCCGCCTTAGACCCATGAGCTGACCCGGAGCTCGACTCATGGAACCGAGAGAGCGAAAATTATAAAAAATAGAAATTTTTAAAAAAATTCCAAAAAATATTTTTTTGATAATATATACATATAGGGGAGTAATATAATTTTATTTTTTATTTTATTTTCGTGCGAAAATAAAAAGGGGAATTATAAATTTAAATTCTAGACCAAGTCCAGAACAACAAAAGAAGCGCTCACAATACCCTCCTCTCTTTATATACGATAAAGTGTCGCAAAAGGAATCTTGTGCGACGTTGTATTACACACAATCGCCTCGATCCCCTTAAGCCAGTGAAACATTGACAATCGCCCGCTTTCAAGTCCCGACAGAACATTAATAACCTTAATAAACTAAATTTTAAAAATTATTTTGAAAATATTTTTAGAAAAATGTTTTTTTGGAAAATAAAAAAGAGGGGCTATTTAATTCTGCCCCTCTCCCCTGTCTGCTTATAGGTCAGCCAGCCGACTGGCCTATCAAAGCTTGCCACTTTCGATGAAGCGCGTGAAAAACCATTATTGCGTCTCCTCTGGAAAAATACGATCTTCTACTAGTTTCTAATATGTCTATAGAGACTTCTTTGAGATGCGGCGGCCTTGGCCAGTTACAGAGATCTATGGTCCCTTTTTCTAATTCCGTTTCGAGGGCCTCCAGAGATTTAAACTTTTGCTCGTTTTCAGATCGCCGAGATTTAAATACCCAAAGTCCGCTTATTGGCCAAGCCCACAATTCCCCTGCCCTTAATCCATCCTGAAAGCCCCAGCTCCATTCAAACACGGGATAAAAGAAACCACTGACATGCCGCTGGTTCCTAATGGCGACATTCCAACACGGCCTTACAATTTTTGCTTGCCCCTGCTCAATAATTTGTTCCATTTTCGCTCCTCTTTTAAAAGTACTTTTTTATTCACTATTAACAAATCGCCACAAACTTGTCAACCAATCCTTTCTTTAGTAAAATCAGGTAGTAATGCCGGGTAGTGAAAATTCGGCATTATAAAACTATGTTGTCATTCTGAATTTATTTCAGAATCTCAAAATCAAATGAGATGCTGAAACAAGTTCAGCATGACATAAACAAAGAAAGATTTTTGTTTATGTCAGCCGAATTTCTACTACCCGGTATGCGTATCTCCTATTCCGCTCTGGATGTCTTTCAAAGATGTCCTCTGCAATATAAATTTCAATATTTAGACAGAATTAAAACGCCAAAATCCAAGGACGCGATTTTTGGCACTCTAATTCATAGCGCGCTTCGCCTGCTTCATGAGCCAAATAAGCTTATGCCCCCTACTGAAGAAGAAATGCTGGCTTTTTTTAGCCAAAATTGGGACCCGACAATTTTTTCAGACCAAAGAGAAGAAGCAACTTTTTTTGCCCAAGGCGTGCAAATACTGAAAAACTATTACGCAAAAAACTCGCCAAGCCAGTTTAATATTGTGGCCTTGGAAAGCCTTTTTGAGGCGCCAATATTAATCGGACAAGAACAGCATATTATCACAGGAAAAATCGACCGCGTTGACAAAATAGAAAATGACATTTTTGAAGTGATTGATTATAAAACTACCAAAAAAATGCCGTCGCAAAAAAATGTTGATAATGATTTACAGCTGGCTGTCTATCATCTTGGCGTCACCAGTCGCTGGCCGTCTTTGAAACAGGAAGAAAGACCGGTGAAAGTCAGCTTATATTATTTAAAACACGGCGAGAAATTATCCAGCATAAAAAATAACCAAAACCTTCAAGAAACGCAGGAAAAAATTTCTAGACTCATAGAACAGATAGAAAAAGCGCAGGCAGAGGAAAAGTTTAACCCTATGCCAAGCGTTTTATGCGACTGGTGCGCTTATCAAAGATATTGCCCGCTTTTCAAACACAAATTTAAAGAAGAAAAAATATTCTTCAATGATCAAGATGTCAAAGCGCTGATTGACGAGCATATTTCATTAAAAGACGAGATTGAGCAGAAGAAAAAGAGATTAACTGAAATTCAAAATTCGCTTGGCAAGTTTATGGATCAGGAAAATATGGAACGGCTATTTTCAGAAGACGGCTATATCACGCGCAAACTGATTCAGCGTTTTAAATATAATCTGGATTTGCTTAAAGAAATCCTGGAACCGCTTGGCAAGTGGGAGGGTGTTTTGAAAGTTGACGATGCAAAACTAAAAAAGATTATCAAGGAACTACCGGAAAACGTCCGCCAAAAAACAGAAGAAGCAAAAAAAGTTGAGAAAGAAGATAAAAGATTTTCTGTTTCAAAAACCAGAAAGACAAAATCCGCGCCTACTGCTTGAAATTTGTTTTAAATTGTGTTATATTTTTGGCACATTTTGTACTTTCTGTTAAGAGAGGAGGAAGGAAATGAAGCAAAAGATTAAAAAGGCTTTTGACCAATTTTACTTTGCACTTATAATCGCCGCTTCAATAACTATTTTTGGCGAAATTATTGTTTCGCTCCTATATTTGTTCGGAAAAATACCCGGAGGTCTGCCTTGGACTGAATTTGTAACGGCTTTCTTAGTCGCAGTAATTATAATTTCATCATACGACCCTATAACGGATCTTCTCTGGCCTCCAAAAAACATGCAAAAAAAACCAATGAAAACCACCAGCTATGCTGGTGGTTTCTATCTTGCAGGCATAGCCTGCTAGAACAATTGAGGCATATCTATTTGTCTGTGTCTCTGGTTCTCAATGTATTTTTTGACTGCGAATTCATTGAGGCCAATGGTG
>JACQXN010000014.1 GCA_016208745.1 Candidatus Portnoyibacteriota bacterium
AATTACCATATTATCGCTTTGCGCAATTTCTTAAGATATTTGGCTAAAAGGGATATTAAGAGCTTGTCGGCGGAAAAAATAGAGCTAGCCAAACAATCCCCTCGCCAAGTCGATTTTCTTGAGGGGGACGAGTTAGAAAGGTTGCTTGAATCCCCTTCTGGCGCTAGCCCAAGAGCTTTGCGAGATAAAGCATTATTAGAGCTTCTTTTTTCTACTGGTTTGCGCGTTTCTGAGCTTTGCAAATTAAATCGTAACTCTGTTAATCTGGAAAAAGGTGAATTTTCTGTCAGGGGAAAAGGCGAAAAAATCAGAGTAGTTTTTTTGTCAGAAAGAGCTAAAAAGGCGCTTAGGAATTATTTGAATGTTAGAAAAGATGTTGATCCAGCGCTTTTTATTAGGTATCCCAAGAGCAAGAAGCCAGAGCTAGCTATGGCTCAAATAAAGGATTTACGGCTGACGCCGCGTTCTGTGGAACGTATTGTGAAACATTATGCGACAAAAGCTGGGATTACCAAGAAAGTTACACCTCATATTTTAAGGCATAGCTTTGCTACAGATCTTTTAACAGGCGGAGCTGATATTCGTTCAGTGCAAACTATGCTTGGTCATTCAAGCATTACCACTACCCAGATTTACACTCATATTACTGATAAGCAATTGAAAGAGGTTTATCGGGCATTCCATGGGAAACAGCGCAAGCATAGCTAATAGCAAATGGCTCATGGCATATAACTATAATAGTCTGCAATAGATTTTTGACTTTTTTGTTATTTGCTATAAGCTAAATGCTATACGTTATAAGCAAGCATGCCCCCATAGCTCAATGGATAGAGCGCTAGCCTTCTAAGCTGGACATGTAGGTTCGATTCCTACTGGGGGTACTAGTAAGTTAAAAATGAAAAGTGAAAAATTTCAGCCCAAGGCTGATCCGCCGCGGGCGGAAAAAATAAAGCCACTATGGATAAAGAACTTCATCGCATTGCCTCAACGGCAATTATTGTTAAAGACCATCCTTTTCTTCGACGAGCTCAGGGTAAACTTGGTTCAGGACAGGCTAAATATTTAATAACCCAGAGAAGCTTTCAGAAAAAGGCTTTTCCCGGCAAATGGACAGTGCCAGGCGGTGGATTGGAAATTGATGATTATATCAATACTCCAAAGGATGTAGCAGGCCAATGGTATTTTGCCTTAACTAAGTCATTGAGGCGAGAAACTAAAGAAGAGGTCAATCTGGAATTAAGAAAGCTCAATTACCTGCTAGACTTAACATTCATCCGACCCGATAAAGTTCCAGTTTTAGTGCTTAGTTTTTGGGCATTTTATAAATCAGGCAAGATAAAATTAGATGATGATAGCATTGATTATAAGTGGGTTACATTGAGAGAGGCGAAAAAATACGATTTAATACCCGGAATTTATGGGGAGATTAAGATGGTGGATAAGTTACTGAAAGGCGGAAGCGGCGATAGAATAAAACACGTAAAACGATAGCTTTTGACTTTTCACTTTTAGTTTTAAACTTTTAACTATTAATGCACCGTTAGCTCAGTGGTAGAGCTGCTCCCTCTTAAGGAGACGGTCGGGGGTTCGAATCCCTCACGGTGCACCCATTCTTCGCCCCGCATTTGCGGGGCTACGGAATGGTAAAAATTATGGTGGCCATAGCTTAGTGGTAAAGCGTCGGATTGTGGCTCCGATGACGAGGGTTCGATTCCCTCTGGCCACCCATCAAAATAAAAAATAGATTCTCGTGGAACGAAAGATTTTTTCGATATGCCCTTAACCTAAAAAATCCAATATGATATTGGATTTTTTAGGTTATCTGCGTGATAGGTGGTGACCCTTTTTTTATTATTCGTAACCTTAATTAAAGGTAGCTTCGTAATTTTAAGGGCAATAGTATTTCCTCTTTCGCGGCATCGATATGTTGCTATTTCTATTCTTGGTTGCTATAATTTAAATATGCAGATTCACTCATCAGAAAAAATACAAGAGTTGAAAGAGCTAAGAATGAAGGGTTATAGTATAAACGAATTAGTAAAAAGGTTGTCTATCCCAAAAACTACAGTATGGCACCACGTACACAACGTTAAGGTTCCGCCAAAATATGTGTTTATTTTGAAAGCTAAAAGGGGCGGCAGTAAGCAGCGGAGTCAGAGAAATTGGGAAGAAGCGAAAGGCCGCGCATTGATACTATTGAATAATAGTGGTCACAGGGATTTAGTGATTGCGCTGGCAATGCTATACTGGGGAGAAGGCAATAAAAAGGCATGCGAATTTATTAACTCTGATGGGCGAATGATAAAATTCTACCTTTTTGTCTTGAGAAAGATATTCTGCGTGGACGAAAATGCCATAAAGGCAACAATGCGAATATTTTCAGGAATGGACGAAAGAGAATGCTTAAATTACTGGTCTGGTATAACCGGTATTCCGTGTGCAAAATTCATTATAAGATTCAATGACGGTGGGACTAGTGGGAAAACGCGGTACGGAATGTGCAGGATTACGGTCAGGAAGGGAAGCAAGATTTTAAAACTCATACATTCTCTGAGAGATGAGTTTTTGAAATATCACATCGATTGATACAAGGTTTAGAGAAAAAGCCCCCGTAGCTCAATGGATTAGAGCGGCTCCGTCCTAAGGAGATGACTAGGGGTTCGACTCCTCTCGGGGGCGCTCGGTAAATAAAAAATAGAAAATTTTTTTGGTTTCTCTGATTGGAGAAGAAATAATCAAAGGGCCCGTGGTATACCGGTAACACACTTCCATGGCATGGAAGGGTAAGGGGTTCGATTCCCCTCGGGTCCACCCTCCTGCGCTAAAGCTTCGGAAGGGCGAGCAGTTAGAAGTTTTGTGTAAGTTACGGTAAGAAGGTCATACGAAGCCTTGGCGAAATAGCCCACTCAGGTCCAACAATCTTTTATGCCAAAAGCCAAGCCAAAAATCGTCCCCCTTTTAAAAGAGTCATATTTGGCAATGATTAGGAATAGTGTTGGGAGCGAAATTATTTCGGCAATATTTCGGAAATATTTCGGCAAAGATATCGGCAATTCGGCAATTATCGGAAACGACCTAGCAATAAGTGATTAATCTAAGCACGTGGAACGAGCTCTATGCCCAGTAGTACAACTTCCAGTATATTCTATAAAATTACCAAGGAAGAATATTCTGGGCTGCGACTTAAGAGTATGAGCATTGAACACAAAGAATCGATGCCTAGCTCTGGAAGTTGATATACTGGGTATGGAACATGGTTCCACATTTAGGGTGAACGTAGAATCCAAGCGATTTATTGGCATAAAAAGTTAGATGCGTGAAGGTGAGGTGGCTGATGCGCCCTAGACGTATTAATAAAAGGTAAAGAGTGTTTAAAATATCTGCTAGGTAGTAGGTGAGGTGGCTGAGAGGCCGAAAGCGCCGCACTCGAAATGCGGTATACCCGAAAGGGTATCGTGAGTTCGAATCTCACCCTCACCGCCAATTTTCAGAATTCGGATTCTTATGGTAAAATAAAAACATTATGCAAAAAAAAATAAGAATAAATTTTACAAACAGGGCTGTTATATTGGTTCCCGATTCTAATACTCAAATTTCTTCTTTTTTTGATTATGCGATAACGGTTCCCGCTGTCGCTACCGAATCAAGCGGTACTTCTATCCAGAAGTTTGCTCAAATTCTTGAGTCCGATTTTGTAACTCATATACATGATTTACATATCGCGCCAATAACAATTATGATTAATTGGACATCCGGGACATCTTTGCAGTTTACAATCTATGCTGAAAAACGCGGCAAATCAGAAAATGGAATGTCGTCTTGGTACGTATGTGCGTCAAACGGATGGGAGGTTCGCATCGCGGAAGGGGTTCTTCAAAGCGTCGCTGACTTAAACCAGTGCGTTGAGCCTTTGGCGATAAAGGCGGCTGGAGAGAATTTTATTCTTGGGACAAAAGACAGCGCGATTCAAAAATCAATAAAAACACTCCGATGTTTAAACAAAAATTAAGCGAAAAAATCAAAAAATTGCGTAGTTCCATTGTCGCTATTGGATTCAGTCAAGCTCCAAACCAGATAACGATTACTGGAAGTGGCTTTTGTGTTTCTAGCGATGGTAAAATTTTAACGGCTGCCCATATCTATAATCAAATACCGCCCCAATTTCAATCTAAGCTCATGGGGATGGTTATGACCAAGCAAGAGATGGGTGGTATGGAACACTACGCATGGTTGCCGCTTAACTTTATTAAAAAAGAAGATAAAAATGACCTCGCTATACTTCAGTCTTCGGCTTATGAGGCAACTATCTTAAAACCGCTAGAATTCGGTGACTCTGAAAAAGTTGAAGTTGGTCAAGAGGCTTATTTTATTGGCTTTCCGTATGCCGCTCAGCTCATGAATGACGGATTCGGTATTACGCTTATTGCGAATCAGGCTATTATCAGTAACGTAAAACAAGATGGGGTTGATCCTGCCCATCCACGAAATTGGTTTATTATTGATGCGATCAGTAACCCTGGTAATAGTGGTTGTCCGCTTATAGACTCGGAGACCAATAAAGTTATTGGGGTAATGAGTATTGCGTTTCGCACGAAATCTCAAGTGCCGAAATATGGCGATCTTGATATTAGAGAGCCAATGCATATTGCTGGCGCAAGGCCTATCAATCTCGCAAAAGGTTTAGCCGCTGTTTGAGAATAAGACTAAATCCCTACTTCATTATATGCCCCAGAGATAAAGTCTGTGGGGCTTTCTCTTTTGAAAGAAGAGCTTGTCATCAAAGAATAATTTTTTTGTTCATCTTTCATTGAAAAATTTCCTGAAATGATTTAGAATTAAATCACTCAAATTTCAAAACTTATGCCAGAACAAATTATAGTCGAAATCCCGCCGGAAGAATCAAAGCCAGAAGATGGGAAAGAATCAGGCGATAAAGAGAAGCGCCAAAAATATACGATAGAGGTGATTTTAGATCCGAATGAAGATGCGTTTAGGCAAGTTTGCGAAATAGAGAAAGAAAGCTTTCCAGAAAAAGTACAGTCAAGCCCCGAAGATTTAAAAGAGGTTTTAGAAAATAAAGACGGAATTCATCTGTTTATTAAAGATGAGGCAGGAGAAATTGCGGGCAATATTTTATCGTTAAGGCAAAACCAGGAATATAAAGATCTTAAAAAGTTTGATCCAGATATTACTAATGATAAAGATGCTCTTTATGTTGAGTCCGTCGCCATAAGGCCGCAAAAGCAGGGTATGGCAGCATTTAAAAATGCGTGGCAGGCATTAGTAGAAGAAGCAAAGAGCCAGCACTATAAAAAGATTGCAATGCACGCAAGAGTCTCTACTGGATTTAGCGAGGCCTTACAAAAGCGCTATAATGCTAAATTCGTCCGAAGGCTCCAAAATTGGTATAATTTTGGCGAGCCGTTTGATTATTTGGAAATAGAAATACCAGAAGATAATATTGAAAAACAAAAATAGATAAAGGTTAGCTTTAGGATGAGTTAACCTTTATCTGTAAATAAAGAATGCAAGCTGCTATCAGCTTTTTTATTAATAATACTTTTTTGACCATTCTGATTTTTGCTGTGGCGCTGTTTGTGACTTGGGTCGCCTATCTTCAATGGCAACTTTGGCAGATGGGGAAAAAAATCAAATTGCTTTTGGGCGGTAGCAAAGCCGCGGATTTGGAAGGCGTTATTTTTGAGCAGATTAAACGTTTGCGGCAAACAGAAAAAGGTTTAAAAGAAATAAATAAATTTGCTCAGTACCTTGATAAGATGGCGCAGAAAAGCATCCAGAAAGTTGGCGTTGTCAGATTTAATCCTTTTAAAGAATCAGGCACCGGCAGCGATCAGAGCTTTTCTATTGCACTGCTTGACCCCAATAATAATGGTTTCACGATTTCCGGACTTTTTACCAGAGAGGGGACAAGACTATACGTGAAGCCGATTTTAGCTGGCGAATCAAAATATCCCTTATCCAACGAAGAGAGGGAAGCGATTGGGACAGCAGAGAAAAACTGGAAAATCAAAAAAATAATTAAGAGCGAATAATATGGCAGAAAAATCAGAGAATAATTTGAATAATAAGTCAAGACCGCCGGTGGTGGTCATTTTAGGTCATGTTGACCACGGCAAGACTTCAATTTTGGATTATATCAGAAAAACCAAAGTGGCAGAAAAAGAATCAGGTGGCATCACCCAGCATATTGGCGCTTATCAAGTTGAACATCAGGGTAAAAAAATAACATTTATTGATACGCCGGGCCATGAAGCGTTTTCCGCAATGCGTTCGCGTGGCGCCAAAATCGCTGATATTGCAGTTTTGGTGGTGGCGCTTGATGAGGGATTAAAACCGCAAACCAAAGAAGCCATCGGGCATATTACTCATTTGAATCTACCTTTTGTTGTCGCATTAAATAAAGCAGATAAGCCCGGCATTATCCCCGACAAAGTAAAAAAACAATTATCCGAGAGCGGCGTTTTGGTTGAATCAATGGGCGGGAAAATTCCTTCTGTTTTTACTTCAGCCAAAACCGGCATAGGCATTGATGAGTTGCTGGAAATAATTTTGCTTTTGAGCGAAATGGAAGATTTGAAAGGCGATTTTTCTTCTTCTGCTTCTGGCGTGGTGATCGAATCATTGCTCGATAAACAAAGAGGCCCGACCGCCACGCTTTTAGTTAAAGACGGATTGCTTTCTTCTGGCGATATCGTTGTTTCAGAATCAACTTTTGGCGCCATTAAAGCAATGGAAGATTTTAGGGGCGAAAGAATCAAAGAAGCCAGGCCGTCAACTCCGGTGCGCGTTATTGGCTTTGAGGCTGTGCCGCCGGTAGGGGAGGAATGGCAGGTGGCTGAAAATTTGGAAGCGGCGAGATCAAAGGCAACGAAAAAAGGAGAACAGGAAAAAAGAAAAAGAGACTTTGCTCAGATTTTGGAGATTGGGCCGGAGCAAAAAGTTTTTAATTTAATTTTAAAAGCTGATGTTTTTGGGTCGCTGGAAGCAATAAGCGAAGCTTTAAGAACAATTCCTCAAGAAGAAGTTATTTTACGGATCGTTTCATCTGAGGTTGGAGATATCGGAGAATCGGACATTAAACTGGCTGGTTCGGCTAAAGCAAAAGTTTTTGGTTTTAGGGTCAAGACTAATTCGTCAGTTACTGGTTTGGCAGAGCGTTCGGGCATTAAGATATTTAATTCGGACATTATTTATGAGCTTATTCAAGCCATTAGAGAAGAAGCCGCTTTGTTGTTGTCGCCAGAAGTTGTTCGTCGGGAATTAGGACAAGTTAAGGTTTTAGCCACTTTTAAGCAAACTGGCCAGAAGCAAATTATTGGCGGCCGCGTTATTAAGGGAAAGATGGAGCGAGGCGCTATGGCAGAAATTTCGCGCGAAGGCGAGATTTTAGGCAAAGGAAGAATTCCTCAGCTTCAGGTTAATAAAGATGATGTGGATTCTTGCCCCAAAGACAGAGAGTGCGGCATGCTTTTTGAGGGAGAGGCAAGAATAGAGAAAGGGGATATCTTGACGATTTTTAGAGAAGAGAAGAAGAGGAGGGAGCTTTAGAATTTCTAATTTCCCCGCCCAAGGCGGATCCGCCTCTGGCGGATAATTCCTAATTTCTAACAAAAATCCCAATACCCAAACTCCAAAATTTAGACATTGGGCATTAATTCATTGGGATTTGATTAGGGTAATTAGAATAATTAGGTTAATTAGGAATTTATTAAAATGTCTCATCGTATTGAAAAAGTTAATGAATTAATCAGGCATGAACTGGGCAGGATTATTTTGGAAAACGAAGATTTCGGAACGGGCGTTTTGGTAACGATTATGGATGTAGCAGCATCAGATGATCTTTTGCATGCCAAAGTTGTGGTCAGTGTTTTCCCCTCCAATAAAGGAGAGAGAATTCTTGAAATACTTAATCGTCATATTTTCGGTCTCCAGCAGATGCTAAATAAAAGATTACAAATGCGGCCAGTGCCAAAAATTAGATTTATTCTGGATAAAAGCGAGCAAGAAGCGCAGCATCTCTCGGAGCTTATGGAAAAATGAGCTCTTTTATGTTATTCTAATGAATTAAGATGACTCAGTTATTTCTTGAAGCAAAAAAAATTATTGACCAATCCCATAGGATTCTATTAGTCAGCCACCAAGACCCTGATGGCGATGCTTTGGGTTCCATGCTGGGCTTGGGCATTGCTTTAAAGAAGCTAGGGAAAGAAGCTGACGTTTTTTGTCTTTCTGAAATTCCGGCATCTCTGCAATTCCTGCCAAATATCAGCCAGATTAAAAAAGAGATAGATGCTGACTACGATTTAATTTTAGGCTGTGACTACGGGGACTGTAGGCGTCTGGAAACGATCGCTTCTGGCGCTTGCCCGGACTTACCCTCCATCACTTTTGATCATCATCCCTTGAAAAACCAAACCGGCCGCCTGAAAATGATTGACTCTGATTTTTCCTCAACCTGCGAGATTATCTATAATTTTTTAAAGGATAACAATCTCGAGGTTGATAAAGAAATTGCCACCTGTCTTTTAACTGGAATTTTTACTGATACCTGGAGCTTCCGTCACCCAACCGCTACTGCCAAAACCCTTAAAGCCGTGGCCGAGCTGCTTTCATTAGGCGCTTCGTTTAATAAGATAGTGAAGCTGACTTATCAAAACCACATTGATATTAAATCAAAAATCTGGAGTAAGGCACTGGCTGGCATTCGTCTTGATAAAGAGCTAGGCCTAGTTTTTTACTTCGCGAAACATAAAGACCTTTTGGAATCAGGAGCGAACCTTTCTGATTTGTCGGGCTTATCTTCTTTGCTTTGCACGGTGCCGGGCGCTAAATTCTCTTTGCTCTTGGCCGAATTTAAGCCGGGCTATTTTGATGGTAGCTTAAGGAGTTTGCCTGATAAAGGAGTTGATGTTTCATATATTGCTCGGGGGCTTGGAGGAGGAGGGCATAAGTTGGCAGCGGGTTTTAAATTTTACGGCAAGCCAGAGGAAGTCTTAGGGAAGATAAAAGAGTTGATGTTAGAAAAGCAATCTGTTAGGCTTTAGATAGAGATTATTCTTTGTTTGGCCAGGTAGCCAAATGGGTAAGGTCAGGCTTCGCCTGATCACGCGGAGCGTGACGAAAAGGAATTTATGTATTACGTTTATGTATTATTGAGTAAGCCTGATAAAAACTGGTTTTATGTCGGCTTTTCTGAGGACCTTAGACGAAGATTCAAAGAACATAATTCAGGAATTGTCTCGTCGACTAAGATGAAGTGGCCCTTTACTTTAGTTTATTACGAAGCGTATTTGAATAAGACAGACGCGCTTATCAGGGAAAAGAATTTAAAGACGCATCAACAAAGAGATTTTCTTAAAGATAAGATAAGAAATAGCCTTTCGGGGTTTGGTACTAAACTAAAAAAAGAATAGCTCGGCCTGGTAGCCAAGTGGTAAGGCGAGAGTCTGTCTCGCTGTGCGAGATCCCGCAAAGCGGGACAAAACACAATATGTATTTCGTTTATATTCTAAGAAGCCTTAAGAATTACTATATTTATATAGGCAGCACGGAAGATGTTTGTAATCGGCTTAATTTACATAATAGAGGTAGGGTTAAGTCGACAAAGGCTTACAGGCCGTGGCAACTGCTTGAAAAGCAAGAATTTAATACGCGGAGCGAAGCAGTAAAAAGAGAGCGATTTTTAAAAACACATCAACAGAAAGAGATCTTAAAAAAGAAATACGGCCAGGTAGCCAAATGGTAAGGCGGAGGTCTGCAAAACCTCTATTCAGGAGTTCGATTCTCCTCCTGGCCTCCAAAATAGTTAATAGTTAAAAGTTTGAAGTAAGAAACTAAAATAGGCCCGGGTGGCGGAATTGGTTTACGCACAGCACTTAAAATGCTGCGGGAGAAATCCCTTGTGGGTTCGAGTCCCACCCCGGGCACCACAATCAAAACACCCCGCCTTGGGCGGGGTGTTTTTTAGTCGGGTCTTTAAACCCAGTATCCATTAGTTTAAGATTTCAACAGCCAAGGTCCTGACTCCAAATTGCAAAGCCTCATTTCGGCTTTCCATCCAGATATCAATTTTATGGCTGTTTTTCTTTGCCATTCTATCCTCAACCACAAAGATTTTATCGCCATACATTTCAGGAAAGCGAACCTTTGTGCCAAAGGCTAAGAAGTTACAAGCAACGATGCCATCCCTTACAAAAGTGCCTTTGGCAGTAATGAAGGGGGAGCTATCAGTCTGGTCAGGGGTGCTGGAATAAGCAGTCACAATGACTCGTTTAGTTTGATCAACTCCGGCAAAGCCAGTATCTATAGTTTCCTGGCAATCTATCTTTGGTTTGTCGCCGGAACTTTCCGGATTAATAACAGGGTTGCTTTGCGCAACTAAGGTTGAGTCATTAATGGTTAATAACTGACAATCATCATAAGTCAAAGCGGTCTGTTGGTTTGCTATCGTTAAAGGTCTGAGATCAGTTAAAGCCAACAGAGCCGGTTCCCCTTGATTTAATCCATTAATCGCCTGGACTGGTAAAACAGACGAATAAATTACACCTACTAAAGCCAGATATTGAGGAAATTGGCTGATTCTCTGGTTCCAGAATAAGTATTTAATTTTGTTCAATTTATTCATACCCAGTATATCAACTTCCAGAGTTAAGCGCCGATTTTCGTGTTTGACGTTTATGCTCTTGAAGTTGTAAGCCCAGAATTTACTTCCTATAGGAAAACACACTGGAAGTTGTATTACTGGGCATAAGTTTAGCTTATTTATAGGCCAAAGGGGCTAAAAAGCCGCTCTAGGCCAATAAAAAAACCCCTTCACTTGGGGATGGTTAGAGTATATCATATCTAGTTGTCAATGTCAAGTTTTTCCGTTTGGAGCGAGAGAGGGGAATCGAACCCCCGTAGCTTGCTTGGAAGGCAAGCGCACTGCCATTGTGCTACTCTCGCGCAATATGTAATTTAAAACTATCAGTATTTTGTAATTTATCATAAAAACAGAAAAAATGGTAGGTCGAAATTATAATCTACGAATTAATCTTAAATTAAGAAAGCCGTGCCATAATGCAGATGCTGTAATAATAAAAATAAATATTTTTAAGAGTATAAATGTATGAATCTTTTTATGATGGGAAATTTGAATAATATGATGATGGGTTATGACTGGGGGACAGGGGCTTGGATGGGCGGCGGCTTAGGCTGGCTATTTATGATTATTTTTTGGGCAGCTGTTATTTTGGGCATTGTCTATTTGGTAAAACTGGTCGCTGGTCAAGGCAGAGAAGAAAGGAAAGAAAAATCGGCGTTTGATATTTTAAAAGAACGCTATGCCAGAGGCGAAATCAATAAAGAGGAGTTTGAGCAGAAAAAGAAAGATTTAATTTAGTTAGTAGTTGTCAGATGAATTAAAAAAAGATTTATGTCAAAAAGCAATTTTTATACCCTTCCAGAATTAAAATACAAATTTAAAGATCTAGAACCTTATATTTCCGAAAACCAGTTGCAAATTCATTATGAGAAACATCATCAAGCCTATGTTAGAAGCGCAAACAGCATTTTGGAAAAAATTGATAAAGCGCGAAAAGCGCGCCTGGATTTGGATATGAAGGCAGTTTTAAAAGAGCTGTCTTTTAATATCGGCGGCCATTTATTGCATTCCCTTTTTTGGCAGAATATGGCGCCAAGCAAAAAAAACAATGCCGAACCCGGCGGAGTTTTAAAGGAATTACTAAAAAAGGAATTTGGCAGTTTCGAGAGATTCAAACAAGAATTTGCTCAGACTGCCTTAAGCGTTGAAGGCTCAGGATGGGCGGCTTTGGCTTTTTGCAGCCAAACCGCCCGACCAATCAATATGCAGATAGAAAAGCATAATAACAATATTTATCCGGCTTTTAGTATTTTGATGGTTTTGGACGTTTTTGAACACGCTTATTATCTTGATTATAGAAATGATAGAACAAAATTTATTGAGGCATTCTGGAATATAGTCAATTGGGAAGAGGTGGAGAAAAGATTTAAAAAAGCGGCAAAGTAGATCTCTGAATATATAAAATCAAAAATATGCCCAGTAATACAACTTCCAGTATATTTTTTATAAGGCAAGGGAGAAGATTTCTGGGCTCGCGACTTTTAGAGCCCAAGCGTCGAATATAAAAATCAACGCTTAACTCTGGAAGTTGATATACCGGGTATGGCAAAAACAACTATAGTAATCGTAATAGCGGCAATTTTAATACTTGCCGGCGTGGGAGGCTATTTGTTATTTAGGGCTAGCGATCAACCGTCAGCCTCTTCGGCTAATTCTCTAGATCAAGAGAGCCAGCGGGATGGTTATTTAGCTAGCACCAGCAGTCCCTCTGGCATAGAACAGCAGCCGGTGGCGCAACAGCCAGCCGAGGCAACTACCCATATAATCCTAATTAAAAATTTTACTTTCAACCCGGCAGCACTGAATATAAAAAGAGGCGATATTGTTAAGTGGACAAACCAGGATTCTATGCCGCATAACATTATCTCGGATATTTTAAAATCAGGTATTTTAAACAACGGACAATTATTTGAATTTAAATTCAGCAATAGCGGAACTTTTGATTATATCTGCGGCCTGCATCCTTCCATGAAAGGAAGGATTATTGTAGAATAGAAGATATGTTAGCAGAGATTGCTTATTGGGAAATTTTAGGCAAGCCGCTGATAATGTATTTAGGCCTTTTAACTTTGGCCTCTTTTTTATTTACCGCCTCAATCGCCATTATGAATAAAAGGGGAATAACAAAGATTCCTTTTAAATGGCATCCCAGAATGGCTAAAACCTCTATTGGTTTGGCGATTATTCATGGCCTCTTAGCTATGTCTATATATTTTGGGATTTAATAGTTACAAGTTAAAAATAAAACGCCCCTCGTAATGAGGGGCGTTTTATTTTTAACTTGGTCGGGCTGCTGGGAATTGAACCCAGGCCATCTGCTCCCAAAGCAGACGTACTACCGTTATACTACAGCCCGGTAGTTATGGCGCAGGGTAAATTTATTCTACATAAAGCCAGCTCTTTATTCAAGCAGATTCCGAGAATTTCTTTGTTTTCCCCAGCCCTCATTCTTTTAATTAATTAATATGTTATAATTATATTAATAATTAATTTTTATCCAAAAAAATGAGCTTCTCAAGCGTTTGTAAAAAAATGCCGCTTTTCAGGGAATGTTTTGAATTCAATATCCCGCTTTGGCAATGCCCGAGTTTTTTATTTCTTGTTTTAGGCCTTTTAAATATTGCGGCAATGATCAGCACCTATTTTATTTCTAATTATTTCACCGACCAGCCAGAGATCACCGCTTTAATGACTATTCTGGTTTCTTTAATTGTTTTTATAATTGGCTCAACCATTGTGCGCGGTTTTGACAAGCTTATCGAGGCCAATAAAATGAAAACGGAATTTATCCGTGTTGCCTCGCATCAATTGCGCACGCCTCTTTCCGCGCTGCGCTGGGCGCTTGATTTTATGGCTGGCGGCAGTATTGGTCAGCCGACAGAGGAACAGAAGGAATATTTGCAAATTATGAAAGACAGCGACGCCAGAATGATTAAATTGGTCAATGATTTGCTTGATGTAACGAAAATTGAAATGGGGAATCTGCCGCTTGTTTTAAAGCCGGTCAACCTAGCAGTTATTGCTCAAGATATTATTCGGGAATTAAGCCCGATGGCCAAAGCAGCGAATGTTTCAATAGTTTTTGAGGCTGACGAAGATTTGCCGATGGTTCTTTCTGACCCAGATAAGATGAGGATGGTTTTCACTAATCTTATGGATAACGCCATTAAATATACCAAAGGCAAAGGGCAAGTTAATGTTGCGGCGCAAAAGAAAGGGGATTATATACAGGTTTCTGTAAGGGATGAGGGCGTTGGCATCCCCAAAAACCAGCAGAAATTTATTTTCCAGAAATTTTTCCGTTCCGATAATGTTATGAAGCATCAGACTGTCGGCACTGGCCTTGGGCTTTTTATCGTTAAAGCAATTGTGGATGCGAACAATGGCTCTATATGGTTTGAATCTCAAGAGGACAAAGGCGCAACTTTTTATTTTAAAATTCCAATCGCTAAATAATAATATAGCTACAGAATACGGATAAGTACGGATATACAGATAAAATTTAACTCACCCTACCCCTCTCTTAAAATAAGAGAGGGAGAATGCAATCCGAAAAGACACTCATCTGTATATCCGTAAATAATCTGTAATCCGTAGAGAAATCATGAATAAATTAATTCTTTTCGTTGAAGACGAACCAACTCTTCAAAAAACATTAGGGAGGGCGCTGGAGCACGAAGGTTATGAGGTCCAGAGCGCGCTTGATGGCCAAAGCGGCTTGGCATTGATTAAAAGAATCAAGCCTAATATCGTTTTGCTTGATTTAATACTGCCAAAAATGGACGGGTTTGGCGTGTTAAAGGCCATAAAAGAAGATCCGGAGATTAAAGATATTCCGGTGATTGTTTTGACAAATCTTGAAAGCCCGCAGGATGTGGAAAAGGCGCTTTCGCTAGGCGCCACCACCTACTTGGTCAAAGCCAATTACGAGCTTGACGAGGTCATCAAAAAAGTCAAGGAGGTTATAAAATAATTTTAAAACTAAAACAGAAAATATAAAAACGACAATTAAAAATTAAAAACCGAAAAATTAAATTTTTACTTTTTCATTTTTACTTTTTAAATTGACCCGCCCGCCAAGGCGGGGCGGAGAACTATGCAGGTGGACCCATCGCAACTTAAAGCTTTTTTGGCTGACAGTGGCATATTGACTGAAGTCCAGCTTAAAGAAGCCGAAAAAGCAGCTAAAAAAACCAACGAGAAACTGCCCGAAGCCCTAGTCAAGCAAGGGCTTGTTAAACCAGAGGAACTTTCCCGCCTCCAGGCCTATATCTTGGGCATTCCTTTCGTTAATCTGGAAGAAGAGACAGTTCCGAAAGAAGTTCTACAGATAATTCCCGAACCGATTGCCCGCAAGCATAATATTGTTGCTTTTCGAAAAATGGGAAAAAATCTGGAGGTAGCAATGCTTGACCCCAATGATTTGCAGACAATCGAGTTTATCAAAAAAAAGGCTGGTTTAAAAATTATGCCCCGCCTGACTTCGCAGGAAAGCATAAAGTTTGTTTTAAAACAATATCAGAAAAGCCTGGAAGCGGAATTTGGCGAGTTAATAGATAAAGAGGCAAAGACTATTTCTGTGATTCGCGATGTGGCTGACGAGACGGCCAAAGAGGATTTGGAAAAAGCGGCGCAGGATTTGCCGATTGTAAATATCATTGACTCGTTGCTCAAGCACGCTATTTTGCAGAAAGCTTCCGATATCCACATTGAGCCATCAGAAAAAGAGGTGATTGTCAGATACCGGATTGACGGAATTTTACACGACACAATGGTTTTGCCAAAACAAGTTGAGCCGGGCATTGTGGCGCGCATTAAAGTTTTGGCCAATCTTAAACTAGATGAACATCGCCTGCCTCAAGACGGGCGATTTAAGGTTGAAACCGAAGAATATAAATTTTCTTTCCGTGTTTCTATTTTGCCGGTTTATAACGGCGAAAAAATTGTGATGCGTCTTTTGCCTGAAGATTCAAAAGGCCTGACATTGGAAACGCTTGGTTTCCACGGAGAGGCTTTAGAAAAAATGCACGGCGCCATTAAAAAGCCAAACGGGATGGTTTTAGTTACCGGGCCGACGGGTTCTGGAAAAACAACGACATTATATACTGTGATGGATATTATCAATACGCCCGAAGTCAATATTTCAACCGTTGAAGACCCAATTGAATTTCGGATGCCGCGGATTAATCAGACGCAAGTTAATCCAAAAATAGGTTTAACTTTTGCTAATGGCCTGCGTTCGCTGGTTAGGCAGGATCCCGACATCATAATGGTAGGGGAGATAAGAGATGTAGAAACTGCTTCTCTGGCAGTTAATGCGGCTTTAACCGGTCATTTGGTGCTTTCCACTTTACACACCAATTCTGCCGCCGGCGCTTTGCCTCGTTTGATTGATATGAAAGTTGAGCCGTTTTTGATTGCCTCAACAACAAATTGTATTATTGCCCAAAGGCTGGTCAGGCTCCTGCATCCTGAAGCCAGAGAAAAATATAATCTTTCGGAAGCCGAAGTAAAAAGCTTGGGCGAGCAGTTTAATCTGGAAGAAATTTTGGGAATTATGCGCAAAGAGAAGGTGGTTAAAGAAAAAGATGATTGGTCAGACATTGATTTTTATAAACCAAAACAGACTGGTGATTTTCCAAGCGGCTACAAAGGCCGAATTGGAATTTACGAATTATTGGAGGTAACCGAGCCGATAAAGAGCTTGATTATCAGCCGAGCAACTTCTGATCAAATAGAAGATCAGGCCAAAAAAGAAGGTATGATTACAATGTTACAGGATGGTTTTATCAAGGCAGCCCAGGGCCTAACTTCTATTGAAGAAATATTGAGAGTAACTAAAGAATAGCAACAAATTTCTAATTTCTAATTAACCTAATTTCTAAATAAATCACAATATCCAAATCCCAGAGATAATTTTAGGCATTGTGATTTGATTAGAGCAATTAGAATAATTAGGTTAATTAGAAATTTTTCTGATGCCTTCATTTAACTATACCGCTGTTTCGCATTCAGGCGAGCGAAAAAGCGGGACAAAAGAAGCGCCGAACGCCTCAGAATTGGCGCGCGCCTTAAGAGAGGAGGGACTTATCATGACCTCTGCTAATAACCAGCAGAGCGTTATTTCAAGTAGCTTTAATTTTAGAAAGCTCCTGGATGTTTTTAGAATTTTTAACCGCGTGCCTTTGGTTGAAAAAATGATGTTTGCCAGAAACTTGGCGGTTATGGTTAAGGCTGGCTTTTCGCTCAACAAAGCCCTTCAGGTTTTGATTTTGCAGACAAAAAACAAGAGATTCATAAAAGTTATCACAAAACTGGAAGAAGATGTCAGGCAGGGCATTGCTTTTGGCGATGCGCTGGCTAAACATTCAGATATTTTTCCTGACCTTTTCGTTAATATGGTGAAAGTTGGAGAGAACTCAGGCAATTTAGAAGGAAACTTAAAGCTTCTGGCTATTCAGATGAAAAAAGACCATGACTTAAATTCAAAGGTTAAAAGCGCGATGATGTATCCGGCGGTGATTTTGGTGGCGATGATTGGCATTGGCATTGGGATGATGGTTTTTGTCATGCCAAAATTAATGGCTATTTTCCTGGAATTAAATGTTGAGCTGCCTTTGATGACAAGAATAATTATCGCCATTAGCAATTTTTTAACCAATCAGTGGCTGATTTCTGTTATCGTTTTTATTGTCTTTGTTTTTGGCTCCAGAATGTTTTTAAAAAGCAAGCAGGGCAAAAACCTGCTTGACCAAGTAATTTTAAAATCGCCGATTTTTGGCAACATATCAAAAAAATTAAATTCAGCCAGAATGGCCAGAACCCTGAGCTCGCTAATTGAAAGCAGTGTGCCAATTGTTCGGGCGCTGGAAATCACCGGCGGGACATTAAACAACCATCTTTTTACTGATTCGCTTTCCGAGTCAGCCAAGGAAGTGCAGAAAGGTCAGCAGCTTAGCGAGATATTAATGAAATATCCTCATCTTTTCCCACCGCTGGTAACGCAGATGATACAGGTTGGAGAGGAGACAGGGACTTTAGGTGAAATTACCAAAAGACTGGCGGAGTTTTACGAAGAAGAAGTGGCGACAATCACCAAGGGCCTGTCGGCTATTATTGAGCCGATTTTAATGATTATCATCGGCGC
>JACQXN010000016.1 GCA_016208745.1 Candidatus Portnoyibacteriota bacterium
GATGTTTTGGAATTAATTAGTCTTTGCAAGAAATCTGTTAAAGAAAAGTTTAATTTAAATTTAGAAGAAGAGATTAGATATCTGGGATTAACAGAGTAAACTAAAAATTTTCTAAAAAAGTGGAAAATAATCATTTTTGAGCTATCCACAGTTACATTCTTGAAATTATATTCTATAATTTAATTAGAAAGTTTTGAAAAAATGATTGGAGAAATTGTGGTACATTTTTTTAAAAATTTTTTGATTGAATTGAACTTTTTCTAGCAAAAAAAGACACAAGAAGGAGAAAATTTTTTCTTTTTTTAAAAAAGCTCCGTATTGGGGCTTGTTTTTTTAAAAAAATGATGTAAAATAGATTATTGGAATTATTTTATAAAAAATTATGAATCCCGTTAGAGAAAATAAGACTTGGTATACATGTTTATTGCAAAGCAAAAAAGATAAGCATTAGTATACCGGTTGTACTAATGATCTGCGGGAGCGCCTTAAGAAACATAACGAGGATTTAGTGTCCTCCACTAAAGGTCGTGGTCCATTTACTATTTTTTATTACGAAGCGTGCTTTAATAAAAACGATGCTTTTGCCCGAGATCGATACTTAAAATCCGGAATGGGCAAAAGATATTTAAAAAATCGCTTAAAGCATTTTCTTCCTCTAACGGGATGAATTTCATTATTAAAAGTAGAGAAGTAAATATTTCTTCTGACTTTAATTCGTATATCCAAAAAAGAATTAGCAAGCTGGAAAAATTTTTAGAGGATATTGATCCGGCTTTAATTGAAGCAACGATTGAAATTGAAAAAGAAATTTCCTAAAAAATTTCTGCGCTGGGAAACGCAAACAGGAAATTTATATGCAGCCATTGATAGCGCGCAAGAAGAATTGGAATCGGAAATCAAAAAATTTAAAGAGAAAAAAGAGACATTGTTAAGAAGAGGTTCAAGAAGTTTTAAAAAGTCGCTTCACCTTTCACCTATGTCCCGTTTCAGAAAAAAATAGAGGATATTATATTTTGGCGTAGGACCGCGGATTTAAAAAAATGACCCGTAGCAAATAATTTACCCCGTTACCACGGGCGTACGCCCGTGGTAACGGGGTTTACGAAGAGATTCCGAAATCCTATATTTTGTCTTCGTTCGGACGATATGTCGTTTTAGACACATCGTCCTCGCTAGCCAGAATAGTTATCAACAATTGTATTCTAGGGGGAATATTCTATAATAAAATATGAAAAAAGACTTCTGGGTTTATGAGTTGCTTTTTGGAGATTCGCGTCAAGGATTCAAGGCAAAAGAAAAATTATTTTTTAAAAAAACACCTTATCAGAAAATCAAAATCTTTGATAGCTACCGGTTTAAAAAAATTTTAACTCTAGATGATGTTGTGCAAACCACCCAAGCTGATGAATTCATCTATCATGAAATGATTTCTCATGTTCCTCTCCTGCTTCACCCAAATCCCAAAAAAGTATTAATCATTCTTCTGACCCAATCGGTCCAGCCAAAGGGCTTTTCTCCCGTAATTTTTACTCTAATATCAAGGAATGTTTAACAAGTGATGGTGTGGCGATTTTTCAGAGCGGCTCCACATTTATGCAGCCGAATGAATCAAGAGATATTTTTCGCGTAAACAAAAAAATCTTTCCTTTCGTCAGGCTGGTTTTGCCGGCTGTGCCGACTTATTACGGAGGATTTTTTACCTTAACCTTGGTTTCCAAGAAAGTAAATCCGGATAAGATTAAACCTGAAATAATCCAAAAAAGATTTAAAAATCTAAAAATAAAAACAAAATACTACAATTCTAAAATTCATTTTGCATCTTTCGTTTTGCCAAATTACATAAGCAATTATCTAAACAAAAAAACAAACAGATAAAGTATGAAAAAACAACAGGAGTATTATGGCCATGAGCTGACACTTGATCTTTATGGTTGTAATCTAGCGATTATTAGCTCCAAGAAAAAGTTGGCCGAGTATGCGGTTAAACTTTGTAAAATCATAAAAATGAAGCGATATGGCCAGCCGTTCATTCCATTCTTTGGCGTCAAGAAACCAAAAACCGAGGGCTATTCTTTGGTTCAGCTGATTGAAACAAGCTCCATCACGGGTCATTTCTCAAATAACTGGCTGGCTGCTTATATAAATATTTTTTCTTGTAAAGATTTCGATGCTAATAAGGCGGCTAGTTTTACCAAAGCGTTTTTTGGAGCTCAGAAAATGACGAAAAGATTGGTTATCAGAAAATAGAAAAAGATTGGTGATTAATCGCGAACGGAGGTTCGTTAACTATATGGCTAAAAATTTCTGGCTTCTTGAATCGGCTTCGCTTTATAAAACCGTTAAACTTGGTTTGGCAATTAAGAGAAAGATTTTTTCAAAGAAAACCCCTTATCAAAAAATTGAAATTGTTGATTCGCTTGGATTTGGAAAAGTTCTTTTTATTGATGGCCTTGTGCAAACCACCCAAGCTGATGAATTCATCTATCATGAAATGATTTCTCATGTTCCTCTCCTGCTTCACCCAAATCCCAAAAAAGTATTAATCATTGGCGGAGGCGATGGAGGAGTATTAAGAGAAGTCTTAAAACACCCGGTCAAGGAGGCGATAATGGTTGAAATTGACCAAGATGTGATTAGAGCTTGCGAGAGGTTTATGCCGGAAATTTCAGAGGGCGCGTTTCAAAACAAAAACGCAAAAATCATTATTGATGATGGATTCAAGTTTGTTAAAAATCAGAAAGATGCGTTTGACCTTATTATTGTTGATTCTTGCGATCCGCTTGGGCCGGCAAAGAAATTATTTAACCCCGAGTTTTATAAAAATGTCTATTTAGCATTAAAGAAAGAAGGCGTGGCGGTATTTCAGAGTGGATCAACTTTTATGCAACAAAAGGAGTTAAGGGCATTTTTTGAAAAAAATAAAAGCTATTTTCCTTTTGTCCGGATGTATTTGACAGCTATTCCGACATACGAAGGAGGATTTTATGGATTCACCTTGGTTTCCAAAAAAATAAATCCCGATAAAGAGGGGCTTGCAGCAGTAGAAAAAAAATTTAAAAATCTTAACCTAAAAACGAAATATTATAATCCGCAAATTCATTTTGCATCTTTCGTTTTGCCAAATTATATAAAAGATTATCTAACGTCAAAAAAATAATGAAAACCACAAATTTAAAAAACATCCAACCCAAAGTGATAAAGCATCCAGAAATGGAAATTAAGCATCTTGGCAAGCATTTAGTTTTTGATCTCTGGGATTGCGTGAATTTAAATTCCGCCAAAGTCATAGAAGAGGCAATGCTGGAGGCTGTCAAAGCTTGCAAAGCGACGTTGCTTGAAATAAAGACTCATACTTTTTCGCCGCAAGGAGTAAGCGGTTTTGTTTTGCTTTCTGAATCCCATATCTCAATTCATACTTGGCCGGAACACAAATACGCGGCAATTGATATTTTTACTTGTGGCGAGAGGGTCGTTCCTTATAATGCTTTGCCGGTGTTCAGGAAATTTTTTAAACCAAAACACGTTGAGATAGTAGACGTAAAAAGAGGAACAATGTTGTGATTTGGCATAAGTTTGCAGGGATTTTATGGCCAATCAATAGAATAAGACAAGAAGACGTTAAATCCTTGCAACCGCAAGGATTTAAAAAACTTAAAAATATCTTTTTTCGGGTATTAAAAAGGATTTTTAAAAATGAAAATTATTAAAAATGTCTGCGATGCAGAAGAGATAATTAACCCTTTCATTGAAAAACACGGGCATTTGCCAGAGCATCATTACCATTTCTATTTAAATTACGGCAGAGAAAAGGAAGAAAATATTTTTATTGATTTAGGGAATCAAAAAGGCATTCTAGCTTATAAAAAAGAGAATATTTGGAGAATTTTAACTGATCCAACTGCTCCTCAAAAGGAAAAAAAGCAAGCTCTTTGCGAAACAATAGATTGGATTTTTATTGATCAAAAGGCTAAAAAAATTATCCTGGAGGATATAACAGAAGATCTTAGAAATCAAATCTGCGCTGAAAAATCCAAGATTTGGCGCGCGGCAAAAACAGTCGATCTGCTTTCCTGGCCAATTATTGATTTAGAAAATTGGGACGCTGAGCTTTCTGGCAAACGATGGAAACGTCTGCGAAATATGCAGAATAAATTTTTTAAAGAAAATAGAGTCAAGGTTATAGCTGCGCAAGAAGCTAGAAGGGCGGATTTAAAAAACCTAGTTTTGAAATGGAAAAAACAGCGTTCGGGCACCGATAGAGCTCATTACCCGCCCTATTTAAAATTCATTGAAAACGATTTTTGTGGCTGCGATATGGCGCAAGTTATGATGGTCAACGGCCAGCCAGCCTCGCTTTGTGGCGGTTGGGCTATTCCCAATAGCAAGGATTATTATTCTTCTATTGGAATCTATGATTACGATTTTAACGATATCGGAGAAATTTCTTATTTGGACGAGCTTGGAGCGTTAAAGAAGAAAGGATATCAACGGGTTGATTTTGGCGGTAGCGGCGAAAAGCTGTTAGCCTTTAAAATGAAATTTCATCCCATTTCAATTTATAGAACCCATACCTTTTCAATTTTAAAAAAAGAGCGTAATTTTTAAAACAAAAATATATGCCAAATTTTGAATTGCCGCCGCAGATGACAGAGCAGGTAGCGGAAAAAGAAGATAAAGAAATTCTGCCTTCGCCGGAAAGAGTTGAGACCGCTCAATATGCGTTGACTAATTTTGTGAAATTACGGCCCGAAGAAACAGTGGTTATTTTTCAAGACAAAGGAACAAAACCAGAAACCGCCAAAATTTTAGAAGAGGCAGCTAAAAAAATTGGCTCGTCTGTTCAGCGAATCGAAATAAACAGGAAAACCAAGAAAAAAGAAATTAACAGCGCGTTGGAAAGTTCGGTAATAATAGATTTGGCGCCAGATTCGGAAAATAAAACCGGTGACGTATATGATGGGATAGAAGAATCGGATAGCAGCCGACTCGTGGCTTTATTGGATCTTGGTCCCGATGCATTTGATAAGAATGGACCGATGAGCGAAAGCCCGGAAGATTTACAATATCGACTTGATAAAATGGAGCAGACCTTAAAAGACGCGTCTGGTTTTAAGATTACCTCGCGCTACGGCACAAATCTTGAAATGCCGCTTAGATTATTTAAGGAAAGGCGATGGCATAAGGACACGGGCATGATTGATGAGCCTGGTAAATGGGATAATCTTCCCGGCGGAGAAATTTTTACCACGCCTGACGAACGCGGAGTTAACGGGGTTTTAGTTTTGCCGGTGTTGGAATCATCTGTTGCCAACGAGCAGGGAGTTGATGAATATGTTTATGTTGATATCCAGAACGGAAAAATTTCCTCTATCAAAGGCGGCGCCTCGGCCGAAAAATTAAGAAAACAGCTTGAGGCAGATGCTTTAGAAGAAATAAAAGAAGGGGAGAATCCTTTGGGCGTTTATCAAATTGCTGAAATGGCTTTTGGCGCCAATTCCAAAGCGCGCAGCGCTGTGGCTGATCCGGAGCAAGCATATAATCATCCAGCTGTTTCCGTAGTTGAAGCAGAGAAGAGACTAGGCACAATGCATCTGGCTTTTGGCAATGCCGAGCACGGCGAAGAAGGCACCGAAGGTTTTTCGCAAGCTGCCTCGCATCACGATTTTGTTATTCCAAGAAATGGCTTAACGGTTGAAATGTTTACAAACGAAGGAGATTTTAATAATAAAAAGAATGGCAGAAAAATAATTTCTGAAGGAGGCTTGAATTTTTTCTGATCTTTTTAGTCAATGAAAGTTAAAAACATAATAAAATTAAAAGATTGTTTGGACTGCCACAAAGACCGCTGCTGCGAATTTAAATACAGCGAGATAAAATATGCTCCGGTTTTAATGGCTGAGGAAGTTGGCGCAATAAAGAAAAATTATAAAGTCAATTGTTTTGTCAGATATAAAAAGTCCGATGATATTTTTCAAATTAAGTTGCGCAAATCAAAGAAAGGGAAGTTTTATATTTGTCCCTTTTTGAATAAAGAAAAATTATGCAAGATTCACGCAATAAAACCTTTTGATTGCCAATTTTGGCCATTTATTTTAACAAAAAGCAAAGACGGAAAATCAACATATATTTGCTTGGATGCGGAAGAATGTCTCGGTTTTAAAAACATTTCAAAGAAAGAATTAGAAAAGCATAAGCGTTATATAATGGAGTTGTTTAAATCAAAAAAAGGTGCGGATTTTTTAAATAGATTTTACGGATTATGCTGGGATTATGACCCGGATTTAAAAGTGATCGCAAAAATGAAAAACAAAAAGGCAGCTTAATATTTTTTTGAGTTTCTGTGGTATCATATAAACATGAGCGAACAATTTCAGCCAAAAAAATTTTTATTTGTTTCCTGGATTAGCTTAAGCGGTGATTTGGCTTGGAAAATAAAAAAAGAAGGTCATGAGGTTAAAGTTTATATTGAAAACAAAGCCGAGGCAGATGTTTATGACGGCATACTTGATAAAGTCCAGGATTGGAAAGAGCACATTGATTGGGCCGATGTCATTGTTTTTGATGATATTGGCTTTGGCAATATCGCGGATAAACTGCGTCAAAAAGGAAAATTAGTCTTTGGCGGTTCAGCTTATGCTGACAAAACCGAAGAAGACAGAGAATTTGGTCAAGAAGAAATGAAAAAATGCGGTTTAAACACGCTGCCGCACTATAATTTTGATAATTTTGATTCGGCAATTGAGTTTTTAAAAAATAACCCTGGTCGGTATGTTTTTAAACCAAACGATTCTTCGGCAGGTAGCGAAAAAGAGCTTTTATTTATTGGCGAAGAGGAAGATGGCCGCGATATTATTGAAATTATGGAGCACAATAAAGTCTTTTGGGCAAAAAAGATAAAGAGTTTTCAGTTGCAAAAATTTGTGGCAGGAGTAGAGGTGGCTGTTGGCGGGTTTTTCAACGGCAAAAAATTTATTTATCCGGTCAATATTAATTTTGAGCATAAAAAATTATTTCCTGGCGAGCGCGGGCCTTCAACTGGCGAGATGGGAACTTTGATGTATTGGAATCACGCCAGCGTTCTTGTTAGTAACACTTTAACAAAAATGGAGCCCGCGTTAGCTGCCTGCGGCTACACCGGCTATTATGATATTAATTGCATTGTTAATGGCCGAGGCATTTATCCGCTTGAAATAACCGCGCGCATTTGTTATCCGGCTATTAGTATTCAAATGGAAGGGATAACCGATCCTATGGGGGAGATTTTTTATAAAGTGGTGACTGGCGAAGATTTTGAGATAAAAACCAGAAAAGGTTTCCAGATTGGCGTTGTGGTGGCAGTGCCGCCCTTTCCTTTTTCAAGCGAAGAGATCCTTTCTGTTTACAGAGATTCGTCTATTTTATTTAAAAACAATAACTCTCTTGAAGGAATCCACATAGGCGATGTAAAAATTATTGATGGTGATTTTAGACTGGCCGGAGAATCGGGCTATGCTTTAGTGGTTACTGGTTCCGGCATCACAGTTGACGAAGCGCGCAGACAGGCTTATAATCGCATAAAAAATATTCGTTTACAGAATATGTTCTATCGGGTTGATATTGGCACGCGCTGGTTTCATGACAGCGACAAACTTCAATCATGGGGTTATGTCTAGTCATTAGTTCTTTTCATATCAATCAGATTGCTTACGCAATCTGAAAAAATAAAAATATAATAGCTCTTTTCAGGAGGATTTTTTATGGACAGCCCGGATGGTGATGGCAATACTAGTAGCGGGAATGGCAAAATTAAGGTTTTGGGCATTTCTTCAAGCACGCGGGTCTGCAGCCGAAGCGAGAAAATGTTAAAGGAGGTATTAAAATCGGCGGAGGATTTTGGCGGCGAGACAGAGTTAATCAGACTAGCCGATATGAATATTAAGCCATGCAGGGGTTGTTGCTCCGAAGAGGCGGATGGCTGTGTTTATCCTTGCGTTGACACAGATGATGACACGAATCTTACTTTAGAGAAAATGATAGAGGCAGATTCATTCGCCTTTGCTAGTCCAGTCAGATGGGGTTCATTATCTGAATTACAGAGATTGATTGAAAAAATGACTCCGCTGGAAGATAACAGAGATAAACTTTTCAAGCAATTTGGTAGAGAACCACTATTGGGCAAGCCATTTACTTTGGTGGCCTCAGAGGATTACGAAGGTGTCTCTTTGGCTTTTTCCCAGGTGATGTGGGCATTAAACAGGATGGGTCTGCTCCCGTTGCCGTATGTTATTCATAGAATGGCATTGCTTGATAGGCGTATAGTTCAGATAGGGCTGAGGTTCTTTCTTGGTTACAGAAAACTGGATTGGATTGATAACGAAATCAGGCTGGCAGGAAGGAATCTGGTGCTTTTCCCCCAGCTAATTAAAAATGCAAAATTTATTTTCGATGACTACAAAGTCATTGAGCCAACGACTTAAATTAAGCAAGGCGCTGTGAAACGGCGCCTTTTTTATATGTTGATAATTCGCTTGACAGGTTTTTATCGGTCTGATAAATTAAAATCAATGAAAAACTTATCATTAAACCTAATTGTCGTCCTGCTTATTACGTCAAATCCCAATCGCTTGGTTAGGTTTAGTGAAGAATAATAAATAAGTAGAAGAGAAAAAATAGTAAATCTGGCCGAGCGAGCCGGATTTTTTTGTTCTTTAACATTTAAAATTATAAATAAATCAAAACGAAGGGAGGGAGGATTGATGTTTAAGTATCGTTCTTATAGCTTAACTTCTTCGCAGAGCAGCGGTATGGATCGGCATGGTATGCCTACTTTTACTCTTGTTATGCAAGAAGACAACAAAACTTTAATCGGCGTTGGCACAGGCGATGATTATATTGAGGCTATTGTCGATGCTCTCAAAAAGGCTTCCGGTCTGGAGATCGCCTTAAAAGAAATTGTCGGTATTGATAAATTCGTTAAAAATAATGGCGGACCGAGCGGATCAGCAACAGTAATGGTTTCTTTTAACAAAAGAACAAGAAAAGTGTCTGCTCAAGGCAAAGACGGGCGAGAGGCAATTGTTTTAGCAATAATTGACGCAGTTAATAAAATCCAGCAAAAAGGAGGCAAGGATGGAAATTATAGGCGATCTTCCGAGGACTCATGAAAGATTTCAAAATTATCACAAAGAGGTTCAGGCTTTGGAGAAAAAATTAAAACGAAAAATTCCAGACGGTCGAAGAGCAAGATGTTCTTTGCGGCTTAAAGATCTTAAGGTAAGACTTATCCCGGATCTTGCAGCCCGAATGTAAACTAAAGCTTTCGTATTCCAGCCAAAAGCCGGAATGCGTTTATCAGGGCAGAGGGAATGATCTTCCTCTGCCTATTTTTTGTATACGAAAAGCGTAAATTTTGCTTCGCAAAATTCTATACGAGAACGCACATGCGAATAGGCCAAAGATTGATTTTTTAGGTATAAAGAGTAGAATAAGAAGCAATATACTTTGAATAATTTATGGCTTTTTTATCTAAAATTTTTGGTGATGCCAATGAACGTTCGGTGAATAAAATCCAGCC
>JACQXN010000019.1 GCA_016208745.1 Candidatus Portnoyibacteriota bacterium
AAATTGGCAGAAGATTTTAGAGGAAGAATTGCCGCAGGTTAGTTATGTTGGTTTTTCGGTTATGACAACCCAGATTCCTTCCGCTCTGCAAATTGCCTGGCAAATAAGGCATTTTTTCCCATGGATAAAATTAATTTGGGGCGGCTCGCATGTTACTTTCTTTCCGCAGGAGACACTAGAAAATAATCTGGCGGATTTTGTTGTTTTAAACGAAGGGGAAGAAACGCTCTGGGAATTAATCCAGGAATCAGAAAATCAGGCGCCAGATTTCTCTAAAATCAGGGGGCTTGGATATAAAAAATACGGGGAAATGTTTGTCAACCAAAGCAGGGAACTATTGGATATGGAAGAGATCCCTTTGCCCAACTGGGATTTAATGCCAGAAGAAGTTTTGCAAAGGCTGGAGCTTGTGCCTACGCACACTTCCCGCGGCTGTCCGCATCGCTGCGCTTTTTGTATCAATGCCATAACGAAAAACCGCTGGCGCATGAGAGAGGCAAAAAAAGTTCTGGAAGATTTACAAGTCATTAAATCAAAGCAGATTTTTTTTGGCAAAAATCTTCGCTTTTGGGATGAAAACTTTTTTGTTGATTTAAAAAGAGTTGAAAAAATAATTGACGGGATGATAAAAGAGAACTTGGCGATTCCTTGGGAGACGACCATTCGGGCTGATTATTTTTCCCGGCCGGAAATAACTGATGAATTTTTGTCAAAACTTAAGGAATCAGGATGCTACTTATTGTCATTTGGCGCGGAATCGGGTTCACTAAAAATTCTCAAAAAAATTGACAAAGATATAACCAGAGGACAAATTTTAAATTCAGCGCGACGATGCCTTAAACACGATATTATTCCCCAGTATTCTTTTATGGTTGGTTTGCCCGGAGAAACAAGGGAAGATATTAATCAAACAATTAGTTTAATTGATGATTTAGTAGCGCTTGATTCCCGCATCCAAATTTTAGGCCCCCAGGCCTTCAGGCCTTATCCTGGCTCAACTTTATATCAGGAATGTCTTGAAGCGGGCTGGAACGCGCCTAAGGGATTAAAGGCATGGGCTCAAGCTGTTGAGAACGAACTAAGCTATCTAACGCCTTATCAGTTCCCCTGGGTCTTTGATCCCAGCCTAGCCGATTCCCTTGAGGCTTATGCCAGATTTGGTTCGCAAAGCTTTAAAAGCGCTCTTGGCTCAACTGTCCAGGCCAACCGAATTTTAAAAATGTTATTTATTTTTGTCTGCAAATTGCGCTGGAAATTTAGATTTTTTAAATGGCCGATAGAATATAAATTGGCGAAAAAATTTATCGCTAGCCAATAAATACCTAAAATTATAAAACCAGTATTTCCTCCTCCCCTCGGTTGAGGGGAGGACTCAAGGTGGGGTGGTGTTTTAGATTAAAATCATCACCTCCCTTAAGCCCCTCTTCATCTGAGGAGGGGAGGCAGGATAGGGATTTATAATTTAAGATTTATTATGCCAGAATCAAAAAAACAATTAGACTGCCTTCTTATCTCTCCGCCGACATTTTATAGGGATGACAAGAATATTTGGAAAGAGATAAATTCAAATTTTCCGCCTCTTGGCTTGGCTGATATGGCCGGTTATGTTTGCGAACACGGGCATTCGGTTAAGATAGTGGATTGCAATATAGAAGCGCCTTCGGTGGAATCATTTGAAAAATACTTTATTACTAATTTTCTAAATGATTTTAAATCAATTAAAGTTATCGGCCTGACTTCCGTTACTAGCACAATAAAAAAAGCTTACGAAATTGCCAAGATTTGCAAAAAATATTATCCTGAAGCCCTTATAGTTTTTGGCGGAGTTCATGCCACTTTCGTAACTAAGGAAGTTATAGAGCACGAGTTTGTTGATATCGTGGTCGTTGGCGAGGGCGAGATAACGCTTGAAGAAATTCTGGCCGGGAAAGAATTAGAACAAATAGACGGCATTGTTTTTAAAAAACAGGAAGGTGGAGAGATTAAAATTATAACCAACAGATCCCGTCAAAGAATAATGGATCTTAATGCAATGCCTCTGCCGGCTTACGATCTTTTACCCATTTTAAAATACAAGCCAGCCAAAGGTTCTTATAAAAAATTACCGGCAATGAGCATGATGACTTCCCGGGGTTGTCCGGGCCGCTGCACTTTTTGCAGCAAAACTCTAGGCAATGTAATGGTTTTTAAATCGGCCGAAACAATTTTTAAAGAGATAAAATTTTTAGTTGAAAGTTACGGCATTAAACAAATCCTTTTTTATGACGATACCTTCACGGTTTTTCGGGAAAACGTCATAAAATTATGTGATTTGTTTATAGAAAATAAAATGGATTTGGCTTGGACCTGTTTTGCCCGCGTTGATTTTATTGATTTCTCGATGCTTGAAAAAATGAAAAAAGCCGGCTGTCATCAAATAATGTATGGCGTTGAAAATATTGACGAGACGGTTTTAAGAAACATTAATAAAAAAATAAATCTAGAGCAAGTGATTAACGCAACAGCTTGGACAAAGAAAGCCGGCATTGAATGCCGCCTGGCTTTTATGGTGGGGAATCCCGGCGACAGCGTTTCGGCCATCAAAAAGAACATAGAATTTGTTAAAAAAATTAACCCCGATCTTTTAATTGTTAATATTACAACGCCGTTCCCGGGCACGGAAATGTTTAAATGGGCGCACGAAAAAGGTTTAATCTTAACTTACGATTGGGACGATTATACTTTAGCCAAGCCCGTAATGAAGCTTGAAAATATGTCGGTTGAGGAGATAAGAAATCTTTACAGAATTATGTTCCGCAGTTTTTATTTCAGGCCCAGATATATAATAAATAAAATTTTAAGCATTAGGTCGCTTGATGATTTTAAAATTCTTTTTGACGGACTGAAAGCGCTTGTTTCATTCTTTTTCAAAAAGAAAGCGGTCTAATAAGCAGTTTTTTAAACATTTATGAAATTATCCGTTGTTATCCCAATTTATAACGAGGAAGACACAATTAAAGAAATTATCAGGCGCGTGGAGGCAAGCCCGCTTGAAAGCATAGAAAAGGAAATAATTTTAGTTGACGATTATTCGCAAGACGCCAGCCGCGATGTTTTAAGAAATCTTTCTCGGGAATATAAAATAATTTTTCATGACAAAAACAGGGGCAAGGGCGCGGCGCTGCGGAGCGGCTTTTCGCAAGCAACCGGCGATATTATTGTTATCCAAGACGCGGATTTGGAATACGACCCGAATGAATACCCCGTTCTATTAAAGCCGATTTTAGACGGCAAGGCAGATGTTGTTTATGGTTCGCGAATGATGAGTGCCAGCGCCCATCGGGTGATGTTTTTTTGGCATTATATGGGGAATAAATTCTTGACATTTTTTTCCAATTTAGTAACCAATTTGACGCTGACTGATATGGAGACTTGCTATAAGGTCTTTACCAAAGAGGTGCTTAATAAGATTTTGTCAAAACTCGAGTCCAATAGATTCGGCATTGAACCGGAATTAACCGCCCGTTTTGCCAAGAATAAATTTAGAATTTACGAAGTTGGTATATCTTATTCAGGCCGCACCTATAAAGAAGGGAAAAAAATTAACTGGAAAGACGGCTTGGCAACCTTTTGGCACATTATTAAATTTAACTTTTTCAAATAATGGAAAGCGATTTGAGCGCTCTAAAAATCCCCTCTAAATATTTTTTTATTTTAGCTGTTTTTGCATTAATAAATATATTCCTTATTATTTTTGTGCTTTCTTCTTTTGTTACGCCATTGGCGTCTGATTCGGAACAATATTTGGAAACCGCCAAATATTTTAATGGTCAAGACGCGCAAATTTATCCGCACCGTCTATTAAAGCCAATTGTCCCGTTTTTTGCGGCTTTGGGCTCCTATGTTTTTGGCTTAAAGCCAGCCTTTCTTTTTATTAATAGCCTTTTATATTTTTTTATCGGATTTATAATTTTTAAAATAATAAAGCTGTTGTTTAATAATAATTTTCAGGCATTGGTTGGTTCGCTGCTTTTCTTAACCAGCTACCCTATGCTGGAATACGGCATTGCCTATATGACTGATTTGGCTGGTTGGTTTTTTTTCGCGCTTTCGGTTTATCTGACTCTGCTTTTTTTAAAGAAGCCAAGCGCTGCGCAAGCTATGCTTATCGGATTTATTGCGGCTTTCGGTTTTTTGGCCAAAGAAAGCGGAGGAATGGGAATTTTATTTTTTGCTCTTTGCGCAACCTTTCTCTTAAAAGATAATTGGGCCGGCAAATTAAAATATCTTTTTGTGGCTGGAATCTTTTTTATCGCCCCGCTTTCTTTATGGCAAATATTTATCTATTTAAAATTTCACTATACTTATTACGATTGGTATCTTGTCGGCCAAGGCAGCTCGGCTGTTTATTCAAAAGAATTTTTCAGGTTATTTTTAAAGAGCCTTGGCGCAACTTTTTTGTTGAGTTGGTTTTTTGTCGCTGCGGGATTAGCAAAATATCGTCAACTGACAAAAGAGAATCGAAATATTCTATTTGCCCTTTTGCCGTCTTCTTTAACCTTTGTTTTATGGCACGGCGCCTCTTCGCGGCTTTTCTTTATTCCTTTGTTTTATGGCACGGCGCCTCTTCGCGGCTTTTCTTTATTATCGGACTCTTGCTGACTATTGTCGCGAGTTTTGGTTTCGCGTATTTTTTTTCGAAAAAGAAATATCTAGCAATTATTGCTTTGGTTATTATTCTGACGGGTAATTATTTTTGGTTTATCTTTGACGATAGATTAAGATTTGTATTTGTTAAACTTTTTAATATTAGCTACTAAGAAATTATGAAAGTTTTAATGTTAAGCACAGATGCTAATATTTTAAAAGAAGGCTCTCTGGCGCAGGAGAGAATGATTGAGTATGGGCCGTTAGTCGAGGAGCTGCACATTGTAATAAAAGTTCCCAGCCAGAGGCTGGTCCGCCTTTGGCGGAAAAGTTCCCAGCCAGAGGACAGAAAAGTTCAAAACTTTAATAATGTTTTTTTGTATCCGGTTAATTCGGGAAATAGGTTGCTGTATTTTTTTAGAGCGTACAATGCGGGTAAAAAAATATTATCAGGCGGCGGGCAATGGCTGATAACTAGCCAAGATCCGTTTGAAAATGGATTGATGGGTTATTGGTTAAAGAAAAAATTTAAATTTCCGCTTCAGCTTCACATCCATACTGATTTTTTTAGTCCGTTTTTTGTCCGCGAGTCGGTTTTAAATAAAATTCGTGTGCGGCTGGCAAAATATTTATTGCCAAAAGCTGATGGCGTGCGGGTTGTTTCGCAAAGAATCTGGCAAGCTTTAGAAGTAAGCGGCATTAAACTTAAAGCCAGATCAAGGCAAGTTGAAAAGTAAAATTGCCCGCCTGCCGGCGAGGCAGGAAAAATTTCAGCCAGAGGCTGATCCCCGCCTAGCGGACGGGCAGGCGTCTTCGGCGGAAAAATTGTCTAGCAACGTTTTTATTGAGCCGCGAAGGAATGATTTAGCTTCTTATTATAAAAGCGCGGATTTATTTTTGCTGACTTCAAATTATGAGGGTTGGGGGTTGGTTGTGGCCGAGGCAATGGCTGGAGGATGCCCGATTGTAATGACAGATGTTGGTTGCGCAGGGGAGCTTGTTAAAGATGGAGAAAATGGATTAATTGTTAAAGTCGGCGACAAGACAGTTATAGCTGCTGCCGTAGAGTCGTTAATAGAAAATCCAGAAAAATTACGAGCCATTAAGCAAAATAATTTAGAGAAAGCTAAAGCTTTTAGAACTAAAGAAGAATATTTAAACAGATATAAAAAATCGTGGGAAATATGAGATTGCTTATTGTCACGCAAAAAGTTGATAAAAACGACGATATACTGGGCTTTTTTCACGGCTGGATTATTGAGTTTGCCAAATATTGCGAAAGTGTAATCGTGATTTGTTTGCAAAAAGGCGAGTATGATCTGCCTGCAAATGTTAGGGTTTTATCCTTGGGCAAAGAAGAAGGCGGCTTCTGGCTTAAATATTCTTGGCGATTTTATAAGTATATTTGGAGCGAGCGCAAAAACTATGATACGGTTTTTGTTCATATGAATGCAGAATATGTCATTTTGGGCGGGCTTGACTGGAAAATAATGGGCAAAAAAATCAGCCTTTGGTATACCCATAAGGCGATAAGCTGGAAATTATTTCTGGCCGAGAGATTGACTGATATTATTTTTACCGCTTCGCCAGAAAGCTTTAGATTAAGAAGCAGAAAAGTTAAGGTTTTAGGGCACGGGATAGATATTGAAAGATTTAATCCGCAAAATCAAGTGTCTGGAAATTTACGCGAACAGGGTTTAAATATTATAACCATTGGCCGTATTTCGCCGATTAAGGATTACGAAACGCTAATTGAGGCGGTAGAAATTTTATTGAAAAAAGGGATTGATTTGAATTTAAAAATTGTTGGCGCGGCGCCGATTAAAGAACAGGAAAAATATCTGGCAAGCCTTAAGGCAATGGTTAAAGAAAAAAATCTTGGCGAGCAGGTATTATTTTTGGGATCAATGCCGAACAATCAAATTGAACAACATTTATTATCTTCAGATATTTTTGTCCACGCAAGCCATACCGGCAGTTTAGACAAGGCGATTTTGGAGGCTATGGCTTGCGAGTTGCCGGTTTTGTCCTGTAATGAATCGTTAGCGGAGGTCTTTGGGGCGTATAAAAATAAGTTAATGTTTAATAAGAAAGACGCAGGGGATCTGGCTAAAAAATTAGAGGATATCATTGGAATAAGTGAGTCTGAAAAGAAAGAATTAGGCCGTAATTTAAGGCAGATAGTAGCTTTGCATCATAATTTGAAAGATTTAATTGGGAAAAAAATTAAAGAATTAAATGGATAAACAAGTTGATAAAAATCATTACGAGTTTCGCAAATATTGCGACATTGAGCGTTGGTCAAGTTATTGGCATCAGATTGACGAGATTTTAAAATGCCAGCCTCAAAGTGTTTTGGAAATTGGCGTTGGCGACAGGGTTTTAGCCAGCTATCTTAAAAATAATACTGATATCCAATATGCCAGCGTTGATATAGATTCTGCTTTGAAGCCCGACGTTGTTTGCAGTGTTGAATATCTAAAATTTAAAGACGATTCTTTTAATTTAGTTTGCGCTTTTGAAGTTTTGGAGCATCTGCCTTTTGAAAAATTTGAGTTGGCTTTGCTTCAATTGCGCCGCGTTTCAAAAAAGAATGTAATTTTGAGTTTGCCTCATTGGGGACGGCATTTTTCTATTGATATTCGTCTGCCCTTATTAAAAAGATTAAAATGGCAAAATAAATTCAGCGTTGCTGCCAAGCCCCATAAATTTTCTGGTCAACATTACTGGGAAATTGGGAAAAAAGGATATTCTTTGAAAAATGTAAAATCTGTTATTAAAAAAGCGGGCTTTGAAATTCTAAAAGACTATATTGTTTTTGAATCGCCTTACCATCATTTCTTTGTTTTAGAAAAAATAAAGCAGGAATAATTATATTTTTCTGCACGCCTCTATTCTATTTGCGCTCGCGCCCATATTAATGTACCAATCCAGCCCGATGCAGAAAAATATATCTATTCCCGCTTGCTAATTCTATAATATCGTTATTATGGACACATCAGAAATAAAAGATATTTATAATAGAAAAGTAAAAGGTAAATTTCAGGGGGACTATGAACATAGGCGCTGGTTTGCCAGCGATATTTTAAAGGCGGGCTATGAAATGACCCTTAAGTCTTTGCGGTATCACTTATTGGAAAAGAGTCCCGTATTCCAAGATTTTCTTGAGCTTGGACCGGGCGCAGGCACTTGGACAAAACTATTTTTGGAAAAACAACCGCAGGCAAACTTTGATTTAGTTGATATTTCAAGCGAGATGTTGGCATTAGCAAAAGAAAATCTTTCTTTTCATCAAAACATTAAATATTTTGAGGCCGACTTTTTAGGATTTGAAGGCAGCAAAAAATATGATTTATTCTTTTCTAGCCGGGTGATTGAATATTTTAGCAACAAAGAAGCGTTGATAAAAAAGATTCAGTATTTTTTAAAAGACGAGGGAGAAGGATTTATTATCACAAAAACGCCCAAATATTGGCGCAGCAAATTAACCGGAAAAGAAATTGATAATATTCATCAGGGGCAAATCGCTCCGGCGACATTGGGGGTCCTGCTTAAAAAAAATAATTTTTCAAACACAGAATTTTATCCGGTAACAATGGTTTTCCCTTTTTTTGGGTCAACGAAATTAAATAAATGGCTGCATAGGATATTTTATAAAAAAAGGCTTAATTTTTTGAGTCGCTTTTTTTCCGAATCCTATTGTGTTAAATTCTCAAAATGATTATTGAATTATTCGGCCCGCCATCGGCCGGCAAGACAACTTTAGCGCATTTTTTGTCGGAGAAAGAAAATTTCGAAATTATAAAAATAAGAAGCAAAAAAGAGCTTTTGTTTTTTAATTTTCTATATCTTTTTCGCCACCCGATTAAATTTTTTGCCACCCTTTTTTATCTGCTAGCAAATTCATCTAACTGGCGAATTTTCTACTATAAATTTTTAAATACTTTTTTGCATTACAATGCTAAATATCAGAAAGCCAAAAAGTATCAGAAAGCGATTTTAGATCAGGGGCATTTGCAAAATATACTTTCTGTATTTGAAAAACCGCTTTCAACAAAGAGACTGAATCGTTATTTAAAATTTTTGCCCCGCCCCGATAAATTAATAATTTTCAATTTACGTCCGGAAGAACTGGAAAAAAGAGCGCAAAGCAGAGGTTATCTTGGCCGGGAAAATTTTGGTCAGGATTATCAGCTAAAATGGAAAGATGCCTTTTTGCGTAATTTTAATTTATTTAAAGAGGCAGCTCCTTGTTTTGGTATAGACTTTAAAATAATAGATGCCAATATGAATTTGGACGAAAATTGCCAACGGGTTTTAGGTTTTATCAAGATTAATCTCAAAAAACTGCTTTATATAACTAACGCTAGAATTCCGACCGAAAAGGCTCATGGACTGCAAATTATAAAAATGTGCGAAGCATTTGCTAAAACGGGGCTTGCAGTAGAATTAATTATTCCTTCCAGAATAAACTCCATTAGAAATAATCCGTTTCAATATTATGGCGTCAAGGAAATATTCGGGCTTAAAAAAATCTTTAGCTTAGATTTATTCAAATTTAAAATTTTGCCTAACCGCTTAAATTTTTATATCCAATCTTTCAGTTTTGCGGCCAATGTTTTTTTGAAAATATTATTTACGCCCCGAAAAAAAGATATTATTTTTTATTCGCGCGATTATTTAATTTTATTTTTATTTTGCTTGATGGGATTGGACGCAATAGCAGAAATTCACGATTACAAATCAAGCCAGCCAAAATGGTGGCTCGGGTTTATTGCCAAGAAAGTGAAAAAAATAATTACTAATTCTGAAGGCACAAAGAATTTTTTAAGGGAACATTATAATGTTTCAGACGATAAATTTATAGTGGCGCCAAATGGCGTAGATATTGATTTTTTTGATATTAAAGAGTCAACGCAAGAAGCGCGTCATAAGTTGAATCTGTCGTCTGATAAGACTATAATTAGTTACATTGGCCGCTTGGAAACCTTAGGGATGGAAAAGGGCGTTTCTGATTTAATTCGATCCTTTGCGCAATTGATAAAAAACAGGCAAGATGTTTTTCTTTGTGTTATCGGCGGGCCAGATAATTTGATTTCTAGATATCAGCAAATTGCCGATTCTCTGGGGATTAATTCATCGCAGATCCTTTTTACCGGACAAGTTGGCTATAATTTAATCCCGCTTTATTTGCGGGCAATGGATATTGTTGTTGTGCCCTTTCCAGCTACCAAGCAATTTGCTTTTACTGCCTCGCCAATAAAAGTTTTTGAATTTATGGCCGCTGGCAAGGTCATTATTGCTTCTGACTTACCGGCCCTAAGAACAAGTCTTTCCGATAAAAGCGCATTATTTTCTGAACCAGGAAATATTGAAGATTTATCTGATAAAATTAATTTTATTTTGGAAAATTCGGCCTTGGCAAAAGAAATGTCGGAGCGTGTTTTAGAAGATGCAAGGCAATATACTTGGTCTAGCCGAGCCGAAAAGATAATTAAATTCGTTAGTTAACTTACATGGGCGCGATTTTGGAGCCGTTTTTACATAACTTAAGAACAAAAAAGATAAGAAAGTATATTCTGCCCAAAACAAGGGTCTGTGATATTGGCTGTGGCAAAAATGCGGAGTTTCTTGGGAGTATTAAAAGTTTTATTTCAGAAGGCGTTGGCTATGACAGAGAAGCGGAAAACGCACAAGAAGGCAATATTATTTTTAAAAAAGCTCAAATAATAAAAGAGATTCCCGAGCCATCTGATTCTTTTGACTGCGTGACAATGTTGGCGGTGCTTGAGCACCTTGATTATCCGCAGGAAATTTTAAGGGAATCTTTCAGAATACTTAAAGGCGGCGGTCAGCTTCTTTTAACTACTCCTGCCAAGGTTGCTAAACCGATTTTGGAATTTCTTTCATTTAAACTTGGCATTGTTTCTCCGGAGCAAATCAAAGACCACAAAAATTATTTTAATGAGCTTCAGTTACGCCAAGCGCTTGTGGATGCCGGATTTAAAGAGAGCAATACTACGATTAAAAAATTTGAATTTGGCGTTAATCTTTTTGCGCGGGCGATAAAAGTATGAATCAGGGTCGGATTGAAAATGAAATAGAGCACGGGAAATTAATTGCCAAAGAGGGTGAGGAGATTTGGAATTGGTCTTCTGCGGCGGGCCGGGCAAGATGGGATAGGCGTTGTAAAATTTTTACTTCTTTTTTTGGCAACGAGGGGAAAAAAGTTTTGGAAATTGGTTGTGGCACAGGGCTTTTTACAGCTGAGATTGCCAAAACTAAAAACGAAATTTGGGCGATTGATATATCAGAAGATCTGCTAGATTTAGCCAAAAAGCGTATTGTTCAAGATAAGGTTATTTTTAAAATTGCTGATGCTTGCAAGACCGATTTTGAAGATGGATTTTTTGATTTTGTGGTTGGCAGTTCTGTCCTGCATCACCTAGACGTTGAAGCCGCGATAAAAGAATTTTTTCGCCTGCTTAAACCGAGCGGCAAATTTATGTTTACCGAGCCCAATATGATGAATCCGCAAATAGCCTTGCAAAAAAATATACCTTTTTTAAAAAAGGCGCTTGGTGATTCGCCGGACGAAACAGCGTTTTTTCGTTGGTCAATTAAAAAAAAGCTGGAAAAACAAGGGTTTAAAGAAATAAAGGTTGTGCCATTTGATTTTATGCACCCGGCTGTTCCTAGGTTTTTGGTCAAATCCTTGGCCCCGGCGCTTAATTTTTTAGAACGCATGCCAATTATAAAAGAAATAGCCGGTTCGTTAATTATATCCGGCGTCAAGCGTTAACTTATAATCTGATCACAATAATATGGCAAATGTTTGCTTAATATATCCCAGAGACACCAATTTAAATTTTTTCCCTTTGGGATTAGGTTACGTGGCCTCTTTTTTAAAAAAGAACGGTCATAATGTTATCTTTCTTGATTTAACAGAAAGCGACCTTTCTATTTTGCAAGACGAGCGTTTAAGGAAAGTTGATATTTTTGGATTAAGCATCACCACCTTACAGCTAAAAATATCAGAGAAAATTATTAATATTTTAAAACAGAGATATCCTGAAAAACCGATAATGGTTGGCGGAATACACCCTTCTTTTTTTAAGGATAAATTCTTTGATGAGTATAATATTGATTTTATCGTATATGGGGAGGGCGAGATGACCGCCAATGAATTATGCTGCGCAATAGACAAGGGTGTTGAAGATTTTTCATCTATAGACGGCCTCGTGTTTAAAAAAGACGACCAAATAATTATTAACAAGCCAAGAGCCTTAATTGAAAATTTGGATGATTTGCCTTTTCCATCAAGGGAGCTCGTCAATTACGAAACCTATCTTCAGCCGCCCGGTTTAATCAGGGGTATCTGGACGCGCCGAAGCGCTAATATAACAACCAGCCGCGGATGTCCGGGCAGGTGCACTTATTGCGGCGTAAATTATATTTTCAACCAACAAGCTTAGATGGTCCTGCTACGGTCGGGTAGATACGGTTAATGAAAGAATTTTAAGAGCCATTAAGAAGGCAGGTTGCGTGCAGGTGGAATATGGCATTGAAGCCGGGTCGCCAAGAGTTTTGGAAATGATAAAAAAGAATACCAATATAGAGGGAATTAAAAAAGCCATTCGCCTAACCAAAGAAATTGGATTGCGGGCACTTGGCTCTTTTATTTTTGGATTCGCAAACGATACAGAGCAAGATTTTAAAGAAAGCATAGAATTGGCCGAGGAACTTGATCTTGATTTTGCTGTTGCTTTCTTTGCCACCCCCTATCCGGCTTCGGAGATTTATGATAAGGCGATGGCTGAAAACCGGATTATTGAGCCGGATATGTCAAAATGGTATATGAGAAATAATAATATCTGGCGCGTTGATTTGGATAAAGAAATAATTAAGCGCTGGAGAGACGAATTTATGAAGAGGGTCAGATGGAGTAATTTAAAATTTTTCTTAAAAAAGCCAAGCTTATTATTCAATGTCAGTTTGCTGATGTTAAAAAATATCGGCGCGGTTTATAAGGCGGCCAAAGAATCAATCAAAATGCGCTCTTTTGATGATTTTGGATATTATTTTTATGTGTATTTGGCTCAGAATCTAAAGAATCGCAACGTTATAAATCTTTAATCTGTCGCTGTCCGACAGCGGCAGAATCCGATGCTGTCGGACAGCGGGATCGTCTAATCAGGTTGTAGCGGCGGATATTATGGACAAAACATTAGCCTTTATTAAGAAGCATAAATATAAAATTATATTAGCCATTATTTTGTTGCTCGGCGCTTATTTTCGTTTTAGGGGTTTGGCGAGTCAGGGAGGGCTTTTCTTTGGCGACGAGACGGTTCATCTTGGCGTGGCCAGATCTTGGCGCAATGTGTTTGGTTTTTTAAAAGATTTTGCGGCGCAGGGATTTAATTTTGAAAATATCCGCGCCGAAGGGCTTAGATATTTTGACGGCAGTTTCGTGGCTGGCAATTGGGCAAGGCCGGGTTATTTATTGATATTGACCTTCGCTGTAGTAATTTTTGGCGCCCATGATTTTGTCGCTACGCATCTTAATGTTTTATTCTCATTAGCGTCGGTTTATTTGGTTTATCGGCTTGGGAAAGAAATAAGCGGCCGTGAAGATGCCGGTCTTTTAGCCGCTTTGGCATTGTCAATTTCTGGCTATTCAATATTTTTTTCCCGGGTGGCTTTAGCCCAAACTGCGATTTCCTTTTTTCTGCTTTTGGGAATTTTTTTGTATCTTTATTCCCGCCGCCAAGATAACAAAAAAAACATTTTTTATTTTAAAATCTCTATGTTGGCGCTTGGTTTTTCCTTCACAACCCATTACAACACTTTCATATTTATCGGTTTAATTTTTATTTTTGAATTTTTGTATTCTTGGAAGAATAATTTTATTAAGGAAAGACTTCTAAAAGCTCCAATATATTTTTTGCCGTTTATTGTATTTTTTCAAATTTTTACCTATATCCAGAAAATTTTATTTGAGCGCTGGCAATTCAATACTCCTTCCAATTCGTATTTTGGCGAAATTTTGAGGCAGATGAAAGACGCGCCTTCATTTTCATCTATTTATATTAATTCTGAACTGCCGTGGCGTTATCTAGCTTTTTTAAAAACATACGATAGCCTAATTATTGTTTCCCTGTTTTTGCTTTTTGTGCCGATTTTTATTTATAAAAAATGGTGGCGTAATTTTAAATATTTATTTTTATTTGTTTTAACCTTTGCGCCCTTTGTTTTTTATAGCCTAGTTAAAATAAAAACTGAATATAATTTTGTGATTCTGTTGCCTTTGGTAGCGGTTGTTGTGGGTTTGACGATTTTTGGGATGATAGATTTTTTTGGTGATAAAAAAATCAAATTGGCTATTGGGGCGGCGTTAATATTGGCGATTATTTGGGGCGGCATAGGGCACAGCTTTATCTTTAGCAGTTTTATCACGCCTTATGCGAAGGCGGCTCAGTATTTAAGCCAGCAAGGCAAAATTGAGTCTATTTGCGGCACCCTGCCCGGAGTCAATAATACTTTATTTTATCTTGACGATTATTCCATAAAACATAGTTTTCACACCCAAGAATGTAAAGAACAAGGGCAATATGTTTTGTTGGATTGGGATTTGGCGTATTTTCCGTATATCAGGCCAGAATGGGAAGATTTCATAAAACAACACGAACCAGCAGCTACTTTTAGCCAGCCTTATTCAGCATATTTGTGCCCTCGATTGGGTTGGGACGACAATCTTCAAAGATGTAATGAAAATAGCGCCTTAAGGATATACAAAAACTATTAATGTGGATTATGCGGCAGGAATAATCATATTTTCTGCACGCCTTTATTCAATTCGGCGCTTGCGCCTAGATTTATGTACCAAGCCAACCCGATGCATAAAATATGATTATTCCCGTCTGGCGTTAAAAAATTTTTTAGTCAGCGCATAAAAACTATTGATTAAAAAATACTCATTCTTTATCCTTTTGTTTCTAGCTTTGGTAATAGGCACTATTTTTTGGTGGCGGTTTTTTGGCAGTTTTGATATTTCAAACGACGCTGCCCAATATCAGGAAGCAGCCTTAAATTTACTTGAAAATCAAAATTTTAGAATCAACGGCGAGCTTTCAATGATGCGGGAACCCGGCTACCCATTTTTTCTAGCAGTAATTTATAAGATATTTGGCGTTCATCCTTGGGCAGTCAGGGTTGTGCAATTTCTTTTGCATTTTGGGATTGTTATTATCACATATTTTTTGGCCAAAAAATTCTTTGGCAATTTTTCAGCCAGGCTCTCTTCTTTTTCGGTGGCCATCTATCCGATGTTTAATATTTTAACCAGCTGGCTGATTTCAGAAATTTTGGCTTGTTTCTTGGTAATGATATTTCTTTTGATTTTTTATTTTGCCAGCGAGAAAGAAAAATATTATTTATATGCTTTAGCCGGTCTAATTCTTGGATGCCTGGCGATGGTTAAGGCGATTTTTGCACCAGCCATTGTTATTTTTCTAGTTTTAATTATTTTCCAAAAAAATAAATATAGCTGGCGAGCCAATCTTAAAAAGGCATCCGTTTTTTTATTTTTCTTTTTGCTTCTTGTTGTGCCCTGGCTTTTTAGAAATTATTCTAATTTTCAACAATTTTCTTTGTCTTCGCGCAATGGAGTAGTGCTTTTTATCCGGGCATCAAGGAATAATTATGATTTTGAGCAGGCCAAAAAATATATCATTTCTTCGTTATCCGGAGAATATTTAGTGCGCCGCTTTATAGATCCAAATTATAATTTTGAGAATGACTATGTTGGTAAAAGCGCTTTAAGGGAGTCTATGGCTAAAGCAGGCGAGAATTTAGAAACCGACAATTATGATAAAATAGATATTGAGTTAAAAAAAGAGGCTATCAATTTAATAAAAGAGCATCCAGTCAAGTATTTATTTTTTGGCTTAATCGAAGTCAGCAATTTAAATAGCCCGATGATTTATTATGAAAGGCATTTTAGCATTTTCCACGACAGTATATATGGTCAAGCATTCTTGAAAATATTTCTTATTCTAGTTCTGCGATTAATCTGGTGGCTTTTTGTCGGTTTGGTAATTTACGCGATTTACAAGTCATCAAGAGAAAAGAAAGCTGTCTTATATGCGTCTATTTTATTAATTTTATATATTAACGCTATAATATTTTTCCTTCACGGCAATCCAAGATTTTTAATTCCGGCCTTCCCTCTTTATCTTATGTTTTGCGCATATAGTTTACAGATTTTGATTGGAAAATTAATGCGTCACAGCCTTGTTTGAAATAATAGTTTGCGGCGTTGATTCTTTGGCTTCTTTCTGCTATTCTTGATTAAAATAGAGCAGAAATTAGTCAATCAATTAATATGATTAATAATAAAAAAGTCATTGTCATAATGCCGGCGTATAACGCCGAGAAAACCTTGGAGAAAGTTTACCGAGAAATCTATAGAGATGTTGTAGATGAGATAATTTTAGTTGACGATTTTTCGAAAGACAAAACGAAAGAGATAGCTAAGGAGCTAAAAATTACAACTATTCTGCATCAAAAAAATAGGGGTTATGGCGGCAATCAGAAATCTTGCTACACAGCGGCGCTTAAGGCCGGAGCCGATATAGTCATAATGGTGCACCCGGATTATCAATATTCACCCAAGCTCATTCCGGCTGTTGCGGCGATGATAGCCTTTGACGAATATGATTGTGTTATTGGATCAAGAATGCTGGCGGCGAGCGCCCTAAAAGGGGGCATGCCTGTTTATAAATTCATCTCCAATAGATTTTTAACAATCTTTCAAAACTTGCTGACATGGAAAAAATTAAGTGAATATCATACAGGCTTCCGGGGTTTTTCGCGAAAAGTTCTTGAGAGCCTGCCGCTTAAGGAATGTAGCGATGATTTTATTTTTGATAATGAAATATTGGCTCAGATATATTATTTTGGCTATAGTATAGGAGAAATAAGTTGCCCGACTAAATATTTTAAAGAAGCTTCGTCAATAAATTTTAGAAGGTCGTTAAAATACGGATTGAATGTATTAAGAATTAGCTCGCTCTACCTTTTTGCTAGATGCAAGCTCTGTGTCCCGCATATTTTCAAAAAAGATGGCCAAAGGCTAAATCAAGACGATGAGCTCATTTACTATTACAAAAATTCCGACGAGGAGAATTAATTGGTAAAAAATGTAATTTAGCAGAATAACCAAATGAACTATTCGGACATTTTCGATCTAATCAGAAATTACCATTCTTATTTATCGTATTATCTTGGCAACGGAAAGGCTTTAAAGCCTTTCCGTTATTCGCTAGAACTGACATATAGATGCAATCTTAATTGCCCTTTTTGCTATGTGGGAAGCTTAAGAAATTTAAACGAGCTTAGCAAAGAAGAGTGGTTTGGGGTCATAGACCAGATTCCTTTTTGGGGCTTTATAACACTTGTTGGCGGCGAGCCGCTTTTGCGAAATGATTTTTTGGAAATATTGGATAAATCATTAAAAAAAGTTCAGGGCAGAGTTAATGTCGTTTCAAATGGTATTTTATTAACAGAAGAAATTTCAAAACATTTTATTGACAAAAAGCTTCTTTTATTAAGCGTATCGCTCGATGGCTATGGAGAAACGCATGATAAAAATAGGAATAGGGAAGGCATTTTTGAAAAAGCAGTGACAAATTTAAAAACTTTAATAGATATGAGAAAAGGAAAGAAATATCCACTTCTTGATATAAAGACTATAGTAATGGAGAACAATCTGGATGATTTAGTTAAGCTTTATCAGCTTTGCGATGAATTAGGAATAGAGTTTCTTTCTCTTTCTTTTTTAAGAAACAACAACCTTAAACAGAGTTCTAATTTAAGGGAAGCGTTTGGCGAAGAATTTTGGAAACAGGATTATCCGATAAAATCATATTTTGATATAAATCATTTTAAGGAAGTCTATGGAGAACTTCAGGGTCTTGCGGCAAAGGGGAAGACAAAATTAAGATTTGCTCCGAAATTTAAGGAGAATGGTCATTTTCAGGATATTGATAATTTCTTTCAGGATAATATTAGTGAGTCAACATCCAAAATTTACAAGCCCTGCCTTTATCCGTGGTCAAATGTGATTATTAATCCCGAAGGGGAAATATATCCCTGTTTGTCTTTTAAAATAGGCAATGTCAGAAATTCTTCATTTATGGAAGTTTGGAACAACAAAAGATTTATTAGTTTCAGGAGAAATCTTAGAAAAAATAAAGTATTTTCGTCCTGCCAGATGTGTTGTGAATTGACGCCAAAAAATATATCGGGAACGAAGGCACAGAAGAAAAATAAATAACTTTTATGAATAACTCCAAGAAAAAGATTTTTCTAATATATCCGCCAGCTGGCATAATGAATAGAGAAGATAGATGTCAGCAGCCAGTAAAAGAGCTGGTGGTTATTCCGCCTTTGCCTCCAATGGATTTAATGTATCTGGCTGCGGTTGCAGAAAGGGAAGGGTTTGAGTGCAGAATAAAAGACTATAGCTTAGATAGCGAAACCTTGGACGATTTTGTCCGCGATTTTCAAGAATTTAATCCACATTATTTAGTAGTAAATATTACTACTACAACTCTTCGAGCGGATTTGGAAGTATGCAGAGCTGCCAAAGAGGTCAATAAAAATATAATTACCATTGCTAAGGGCGCCCATTTTTTAAAATTTGGCAAAGAGACCCTTGGAGAATTTCCTTATCTTGATATTGCGATAAAGGGTGAGCCGGAGATAACCCTTAGAGAAATAATATGTTCGGATAGTTATAAAAATATTTCAGGCATCATCTGGAGGCGGGGCAGCGAAATAATACAAAATCCCGACAGACCATTTAACGAAGATTTAGATTCTTTGCCTTATCCAGCCAGGCATTTAGTTGATAACAAAAGATATAAAAGACCAGACAATGAAAAAGTGCAGGCCGTGATAAAAGTTTCAAGAGGTTGTCCGTTCCATTGCTTTTTTTGTTTGGCAACTCCTGTTGCCGGCGCTAAAGTCAGGAAAAGAAGTCCGGAAAATATTGTCGGCGAGATAAGAGAGTGCGTGGAAAAATACGGCATAAAGGATTTCCTTTTTTGGTCTGATATTTTTAATCTTGATAGAGCCTGGACTATTGAACTATGCGAAAAGATCATAAATTCTGGACTTAAAATTACCTGGGCTTCAAATACAAGAGCCGATACAGCCGATGAAGAATTGGCTAATCTTATGTATGGGGCGGGTTGTCGGTTGGTTAGCATTGGTATTGAAAGCGGCAATCAGGAAATGTTAAATAAGATGGGCAAAAAAACCAATCTTGATCAGATAAGAAAAACAATAAAAATATTCAAAAAGGCCGGGATCAAAATTTACAATTATTTTGTTATTGGCCTTCCCTGGGAGACAGAGAAAACAGCGGAAGAAACGATTAAATTTGCGATAGAGTTGGACAGCGATTTTATAAATTTTTATACAGCCGTGCCTTTCCCGGGCAGTAAGTTTTATGACTATGCGCTTGAAAGCGGTCTTTTAGACGAGAAAAACCGCGAAGAGATTTATAAAAGCGCCTATTATTATCCTGTCGTGCAAAGCCACCAACTTAGCAAGGATAGAATCTTTGAACTTCATAAACAGGCGATAAAAAGATTTTATTTAAGACCAAAATATATATTAAGAAGTTTATTAAGAATAAAATCTTTTAAAGAATTAAAAAATTACTTTTTGGCTGGCCTTTCGGTAATTACCAAAAAATAAAGGCGGGCACTCATTAAATAAAAACCATAATTATGGTCATTTGTTATTTCGGCGACTATAGGCCCGATTATGCGCGAAGCCGCGTTCTACTTGAAGGGTTAAAACGCAATGGCGCAATAATTTTGGAATGCCGCAGCGAAAAAACAGGCTTGGCAAAATATTGGGAACTCTATCAAAAACACAAAGAGATTAAAGATAAATATGACATCTTGATTGTCGGCCAGTCAGTCAGGAGCCGCTTAGTTTGGCTGGCAAAATTAATAAGCAATAAAAAAGTTGTCTGGGACGCCTTTTATTCTTTATACGATAAATATGTTTTTGATTCCCAGCTTATTTCGCCAGAAAGCTTAAAAGCCAGATATTACTGGTGGTTGGAGCGGTTAGCCTGCGCGCTAGCCGATTTAATTTTATTGGACACAGAGGAGCATATAAAATATTTTGTTAAAGAATTTAGCGTAAAGAAAGAAAAATTTGTAAGAGTTTTTGTAGGCACAGACATTGATTCAGAAAATCTTCCGCTGATAGAGAAAGATGCAAACCGGCCATTTCTGGTCCATTTTCATGGAAAATATATCCCGCTTCAGGGCGCAGAATATATTATTGGAGCCGCAAAAATTTTAGAAGAGCATCCGGATATAAAATTTAATCTAATAGGCAGCGGTCAGACTTATGCGGTCTGCCGGAAATTAGCAGAAGAATTAGATGTTGATAACATAAATTTCATTGGCTATTTAGCTTTTCCAGCCTTGGTGCGGATTATGAACGAAGCTGATGTGTGTTTGGGAATTTTTGGCGGAACACCAAAGACCCAACGAGTAATTCCCAATAAAGTTTATGAGGCAGCGGCTTTAAAAAAACCAATTATCACTGCCGACACGCCAGCTATAAAAGAATTGTTTGCTGACGGCCAGAGCGCGCTATTGTGTCAGGCGGCAAACGAAAAAGATTTAGCAAGCAAAATAATAAAATTAAAAGAAAACGAGGAATTAAGGGATTCTATTGCCAGAGGCGGCTACGAAGTTTTTAAAAATCAGGCTGTGCCCGATATCATTGGAAAAAATTTATTGGCGTCTCTTAAAAACTTATTGAAAAAATAATTATGGAAACGAGTGGATATTATAAAGAGAAAAAATACAAAATAAATCGTTTTCGCAAGGAAGCAATTTTGGATTTGTTGGGAAGCAACAACGATTTAGTGCTTGATATTGGCTGTAACGACGGGTCTTTGGGCGAAGTTATAAAACAACAAAAAAATTCTAAAGTTTTTGGCGTTGATATTTCAGAAACTTCAGTTTCAGAGGCCAGGGAAAAATTAGACGGAGTTTTTTGTTTTGATATCCAGAAAGACTATCAAAATTGGCCAGAGGATCTAAGGCAAATTAAATTTGATAAAATTATCGTTTCGGAAGTTTTAGAGCACCTTTTTTATCCGGAAAAATTACTTGAAAATTTAAAAAACCAATTGAAGGAAGGGGGAGAAATAATAATAACCGTGCCTAATTTGCTTTTTTGGAAAAATCGTTTAAAAATATTTTTCGGAAATTTTAATTATACAGAGCAGGGGTTGATGGATCGGGGACACATTCATTTTTTTAGTTGGACGGGCCTGATTTCTATAATAAGACAGGCTGGTTTTAGCATAGTTGACCAGCGCCATCATATTCCGACCAAAGGAACAAAAATACTAGGCATGATTTTTCCAGGTTTGTTTGCTTATCAGTTTATCGTAAAGGTAAGCCCCGTTAGAAATTCTTGTGAAGAGCATTAGAATCCCGCAGAAATTATTTTGCGAGCATTGTAACTTAGCCGTAGTTCCGCAGTGGCGGGGAGGCCATTTCTAACGGGGTAAAAAGAAATGAGAATTAATTTTTTATTGCCGCATTTAAAAATTTCTGGCGGCGTGCGAGTGATTTTAACCTACGCTGATTTACTGGCCAAAAAAGGCCATGAAGTTAAGGTTATAGTGCAAAGCCGTCGATGGACAAGACACATCTTTAATCTTTTAGGCATAAAGCCAAGCTGGTTTCGTAATTTAAGCGCAAAGGTTCTGCGCGTCAATGAATTTTCAGAGATTGCCATACCAGATGCCGATATTTTAGTTATGGATTCCTGGAAGGTGGTTCAGGTTGCATCTCGCTTATCAGATAAAAAAGGTTCCAGATTTCATTTTGTTCAGCATGACGAGCGGCTTTATCATGGTCCTGCCGGAGAGGTTGATGAAGTTTATCGGTTGCCAATAAAAAAGGTTGTTGTCTCAAGCTGGCTTAAAGAAGTATTTGCGAGGGATTATCATATAGAAACGGAATTATTATTAAATACCGTAGACCGCGATCTTTTTCATCCAGTCGCCATTGCGAAAGATAATTTAATCATAAAAATTTTATTGCTTCACCATCCATATACGTGGAAGGGGACAGAAGAAGGCATAGCATTGGTTCAAAAATTAAAAGAGCGTTATCCAAATATAAAATTAATTCTTTTTGGCGCTAGAAACGAAAAAATAGACTTGTCTTGCGATGAATATTATTACAACCTGCCGCAAGAAAAGTTAGCTTGGCTTTATTCTTCTTGTGATATATTTTTGTGTCCGTCTTGGGATGAGGGATTTGGTCTGCCGTCGCTGGAGGCAATGGCTTGCAAATGCGCGGTTGTAACTTATGACAACGGCGGCTCGCGCGATTATGCGTTTGATCCCCACACCTCGCGAGGTGTGGGGATTGACGGGCAAACAGCATTGGTGGCCAAAAGAAGAGATTTAGAGGATTTATATAACAAATTAAAGCTAGCTGTCAGAGACGAAAATTTGCGAAAAAATATTGCGGAAAATGGATATAATTTTGTTACAAATATGCCTACTTGGCAGGAGCAAGCGGAGAAATTAGAGAGGATGCTTTCAAAGCAGTAGATAGCGATTTTAGGACGGGGAGTGGTGAATAATCACCAAAAAGTTATCTCCTGAGATAAGTTTACCCTGAACTTGTTGAAGGGAAGGGCAACTTTTTGGCTTAAATACGAAGACCCTTCGACTCCTCCGCCCGTTCGCCGTGGCGAACGGATTCGCTCAGGGAATAAAATTTTAGTATACCCCCGCACAAAACATTGACAGGATGGCTGAAATATGCTATCCTTTTTTATTAACGGAATATGCGTTAAAAAGGTTCTTTTCATATAAATTTAAATTGGGAGGTGTGGTGATGGCTAAGTGGTGGTACAGACTGGCAAGAAAGCTTTACGGAGTGCCGGATTCGGAAATTCTTAAATGCGATGTCGTGGTGCCGTTGGGGTATGGCCTTAATAGGAGGCACGAGCTTCCTGCGGCCAGTATAGATACGCTTTTGCAGGCAATGATTATAGCCAACAATCTTAATGCCACAATCGTTTGGGCTAGCGCTAACTATTTTTGGCCCGGCTGCGACAAGGAAGAAGACAAAGAAAAAGATTATTTTTTACAAGAGTGGAAATTTACGGGAAAGAGAATAATGACAGGAGGAGTAACAAATTCCGTAACTGAAGCCGAGGCGATCAGGCGCGCTATTAATAAAGCCGACATCCAGTCGCAGTACATAGCACTCGTCTGTGATTGGCCGCAGACCAGAAGCGCACGGCTGATTTACAGAAAGGTTTTTCCTGAATCTGAGATTCTGATTTGGAACGTGAATACAGATTGGGATGAGGAGTGCAATGAAATGGTAATTTTTTTAACCAGATCAAACGCCAGATGGCTTTTCGCAAATATTTTGCGGCATCTAATGCTACGCCTTATGCCTTTTAAGTGGGTGGCAAAAATTAAGCAGCCGCTGAAGATGAATTAATCTTTGGTGAAACAATTTTACGCCAACAACAAAAAATTGACAGGATGGCTGAAATATGCTATCCTTTTTTATTGGGTAAAAAAGGAAAAAGTTCCTTTAAAAAATACATTTTGGCGGAGGTGTTTGGATGAGAGGATTAAGATTAAGGATATTGAGGCTGATAGCAGCGTTTTTTGTGGCCTTGCTCGATCTGTCAATGGGTGCGGCTATATTTTTTCTAGCCGCGAAAATAACCGGCCATAACATTTCAGTTTTGGGCTATATATTTGGCGCGCTTCTGGCAGTAGCCCCAGACATTGATCTTCTGAGTTATCTAAAAAAAGAGCATGGTCGTCACCATGACCAACTCATTCATCGCCCGGCCTTCGCTATTCCAGCAGGAGTATTTATCGGTTGGATAGCCGGTGGACCATTCTGGGCTTGCGTGGCTGGCTTATGTCTATTCGTGCATTTTTTACACGACACTCAAACCGGCATCGCTTGGCTTTGGCCATTCTCATTGGAATATAAAAGTCTGCCATTTTTAAAAATTGAATGGCAGATTATAGAGAAGTATGCTGGCAAGGGCATTGCGCCATATCTTGACGATTTTTGGCTGGAGCCTACGAAACACTCTTTCTGGCAGTTGGTCCCTGCTGTAATAATTTTAACACTCCTTGTGTGGCTCCATTTCGGATCGCCCTACGGACTCTATATCGCGCTGGCGTTTTTTATTTTTAGCTGGATTGCGCTTTTGCAGTTTTGGCAGTTTGGTAGCGTTGCCATTAGGGAATCACTCCGCGCAGGTAGGGGTAAAAGGAAAATATAAAAATGATTTTTAAGCGGCGTCAAAATTGACGCCGCTTTTTCTATGCACAGTTATCTTGAATTATAAATTCATTTGGCAATCCTCCCTTCCAGCGGGTAGTGTCGATGCGGTATCAGCACCCCTCCTTAATCCTTCTTCACCCCGCTGAGCGGGGCAAGTCTGAAGGGAGGAGGAAAACCAGATTTCATAATCCAAAGAAATAAATTGATTTTTCATCACCCTTAACCTATAATATCTATATGCTAAATAAAATAAAGCGTCTGTTTTTGTTAGTAAAAAATGGCCAATTTGATTTGCTGGCTTATAAAATAAAAAAGAGGCTTGGTTTTAAAAACCTTTTGCCGCCTTTGCCTTTTTGGCTTGTTGTTGAGCCGGCTAATGTCTGTAATCTGAAATGCCCGATTTGCCCAACAGGTTCTGGAAAACTTAATCGTCCGCCGCGGATGATGAGTTTTGCGGAGTTTAAAAAGATTATTGACGAGGTCAGGGGTTATGTTGGCAAAATTGTTTTATTCAATTATGGCGAGCCGTTTTTAAATAAAGATATTTTTGAAATGATAAGATATGCGGTTGATGCTAAAATGCGTTTAAAAATAAGTACTAACGGCGATCTTTTAAACTCCAAAGAAATTTGCCAAAAAATTATTAAAAGCGGCTTACAATATCTAATAATTAGCCTTGACGGAATAGATCAGGAAACGCATAGTTGTTATCGCCGCGGTTCAAATATTAACAATGTTATCGGCGCGATTAACTATCTCAATGAAGCCAAAAAAGAGCTTAATTTAAAAACGCCAAAAATTGAGTTGCAATTTATTTTAATGAAGCACAACCAGCATCAAAGAGAACAAATGAAAGAGATGGCCGCAAAATTAGGCGTTGATATTTATTCGGAAAAATCCTTGAATCTATATCGTTCCGAATTTGAAGACGGCGCTAAAGAATTTTTGCCAAGTGATTTATCAGAAAGCCGTTATTATATAAAGGATGACGGAGCGCTGGCGCTCAAGGGCGAAATTATTAATGATTGCGGCCCGGTTAACACGTCGGCGGTTATTAATTCTGACGGCACGGTTGTGCCTTGTTGCTATGATTTATATTCGGAACACATAATGGGAAATGTTTTTGAAGAGTCATTAAAATCAATCTGGAGAAATAGAAAATATCAGGCTTTCAGGAACCTAGTTGAGACAAATAAAGGCCGCATACCAATCTGCCAAGTTTGTCCGGAAGGCAGGGAAATTTGTTTAAGCAAAAAAGTCGCAGTATAAGACCTCGGTTTTTATGTGTAGCGCATGACAATCCGGCGCGAATAATCATATTTTTCTGCACGCCTCTATTTTATTGGCGCTCGCGCCTATATCAATGTACCAAGCCAGCCCCCGCCTGCCAAAGCCGATAATGATTAATTGAAATAGGCTTAAAGAAGCCAAAAAATGTAGTCAAATCTTATTTCAGCTAATCAGCTTTGGTTATCGGCGGGCACGGCGATGCAGAAAAATATGATTATTCGCGCTTAAAAGTCTAGGCGGGTTTGCAATAATTTTCAGCTTTATGCCTAAAGTTTCCATTGTTATTCCAACCCACAATCGTCCCGAACTATTAAAAGAGGCGGTTGAGTCGGTTCTAAACCAGACATATCAGGATTTTGAAATTATTATTGTTGATGATGGACTGGAAAAAAGAGGTGATGAGATATTGCCTCTTTTTAATGACGCAAGAATTTTTTATATCAAGCACAACGAAGAAAAGGGCGGCGCAGCGGCCAGAAACACAGGCATTGGCGAGGCCAAAGGCGAATTTATCGCTTTTTTGGATGATGATGACGAATGGCTGCAGGATAAATTAAAGAATCAGATGGAACTTTTTGAAAAAAGCTCGGAAGATGTTGGATTTTGTTTTTCAGCCGTTAAAAATATTTATGATGATAAAGAAGAACTTTCCAATGTGCCGCAAGGCGTTGACGATTATTTTGAGTTGGCGCTCAGGCGGCCTAAAGGATTTTTGACAAGCAGTTTAATAGTTAAAAAACGCGTTTTTGATAATGTCGGTTGCTTTGATGAAAAATTCCCTTCTCATCAGGAAGCGGATTTAATGATAAGAATTGCCAGAAAATATAAAGGCATAGGAATAAATTGGCCGTTGGTTAAAATGAATATGCAAAATCACAGCCATATTGGCGGGAATTTATCAGGGAGAATCAGAGGGCGGCAAATGCTTCTCGATAAATATTTTAGCGAATACCAAAAAAGGCCGGCTGTTTTGGCCAAACATTATTTTTGGCTTGGAATAATGAATAAGAAAAATAAAGATGTCAAGGGAGCTAAAGATAATTTTAAAAAGGCGTTTGGAGCTGAATTTAAATTCAGATACTTTTTCCATTATCTAACCTCTATTTTATGGATCTTTCGCCCCAAAACGTAAAAAATAAATTTTTTGGAATTTGGCAATCTTCCGATTCAACCGGGCAAAAAGTCGCGCGCGGAGGTTTTATAGTTTTTTTTGAGAGGTTTATTGTCAAGGGCATTTATTTTATCAGAACGGTTATTCTGGCCCGCCTTTTATTTCCGGATGATTTTGGGCTTTTTGGGCTGGCAACTTTGACAATGACATTCACCGAAGTTTTTTTCCAGCCTGGCTTTAGCTCGGCGATTGTGCAGGAAAAAGGAGATGTAAAAAAATATTTAAATAGCGCCTGGACTTTTAATCTGTTAAGAAATATCTTTTTGGCGCTGCTTTTATTTTTTGTAGTTGCTCCCTTGGCCGGCAATTTTTTTCATAATAGCGACGCAGTCCCTTTGACCAGAGCCTTGGCAATAATTTTTGTTATTTTGGGCTTTGAAAATATTGGCGTAGCGTTGTTTCAGCGAAATTTGGAACTTAACCGGCAATTTTTTTATCGGATAACCGGAATTACATTTGAGATAATTGTCGTTATCATAAGCGCTTTTATATTAAGAAACGCCTGGGCTTTGGTTTTGGGCGCCATTGCCAATAGATTCGCTTCTGTTATAGCTTCGTATATTTTTCATCCTTATCGTCCGCGTTTAACTTTTGATTTTTCCGGCGCCAGACACTTGTTTAAATTTGGCAAATGGATTGGGGCAAGCGGCGTGGTTATGCTTTTTGTCAGCCAAGGGGATAATTTAATGATTGGCCGATTGCTTGATGCCCAGGCGCTCGGTTTTTATCAGCTCGCTTTTGCGCTTGGCATGCTGCCGGCTAACGAAATTGGCCGGGCACTGGGAAATTTGCTTTTTCCTGTTTATTCTAAGATCCAAAACGACCAAGAAAGGCTTAAAATCGCTTTTATTCGTATCGCCCGCATTGTCTTTGCCGTTATCATTCCGGCCGCCTTTGGTCTGGTTGCTCTGGCCCATAGCATTGTTAATTTTGTTTATGGCGAGCGCTGGTTGCCGATGGTGCCGATACTTTATGTAATTGTTGTCTGCGGCCTGCTTAAGGCCTTTGACTATATTGCTAATCCTCTTTTGCTTGGGACCGGCAAAGTAAAAACAACGACATTTATTTTAATTATTCAAGCCGTTGTTATGTTTTCTCTGGTTGTGCCTTTAACAAAGCTTTATGGCAGCGTCGGCACGGCTTGGTCTGTGTTTTCTGGTTTGGCAATAGCTGAAATAATTATATTATTCAAACTAAAAAAACAATTAAATATTTCTTTATGGATAATTCTTAAAATGCTTTTTCTCCCTTTGGTTGCCGGAGCTTTGATGTTTTTTGCTATTAGATTTTTTAAAGGATATATTGCGGCTGATAACGTTTTAATGCTTATTTTATATATAGCCTTTGGTATGGCGGTTTATTTTCTGGGTCTATTTTTGCTTGATAAAATATTCGGTCGGAGATTCTATGAGTCGCTTATATGGATAAAGCAGAATATTTGATATGTTTTTAAAAATAAAGCGTTTATCTAATTCAAGGTTTCTTATAAAGCGGCTGATGATGAAGTTTATAATTAGCCAAGTCAAGGGGGTGGAATTTGATGTGGCAATTGATCTTGGCGCTGGCCGCGCGCCTTATAGGAAATTTATCCGTTGCAGGAAATACATAGCGATTGATAAAGGCAGCAGCAACAATCTTGAAAATTTTATCCAGGCTGACCTTGGGCAAGGCATACCGCTAGAAGATAATTTTGCGGATTTAGTTTTAGCAACTGAGCTTCTTGAGCACATAAAAAAACCGGAGTTTTTGCTTAGAGAGGTAAATCGGATATTAAAGCAAGGCGGGAGATTAATCTTAACTACTCCGTTTGTCTGGCCTTTACATGAAGAACCCAATGATTTTTGGCGTTTTACAAAATATGGGCTGGGAAATTTATTAAAAGAAAGTGGATTTGTGAATATTAAAATTGAGCCGAGCAACAACTTTAGCGTTACTATTTTGCAATTAGCAAATACCGGATTGGCATCGCGGATTTTCAAGCCCCTTTGGTTTATTTTTAATATAAAAGGCATTATATTGCAAAAGTTTGGCAGGAATTATTCTTTGCCTGTTTGTTATTTTGTTTCAGCTTGCAAATAATAAATTACAAATCAATATTTGGCTGCCAGACAGCGGCAGACTATAATGGAAATTACGCGAGAACATAACTTAGAAGAAATTGATTTTAACGAAAGATGTTATCCGGATAAAACTCCGAGCCGTGTTTTGCGGGATCATTTTTATCGTTACGAATTTGCGGCACAGTTTGTTAAGGATAAAACAATTCTTGATATTGCCTGCGGCGAGGGTTATGGGAGCGAGATATTAAGAAAGGCGGGCGCTGGCGCGGTTTATAGCGTTGATAATAGCAGCGCGATTGTCGCGGCGGCCAATGAAAAATATCCCGGCATCAATTTTATAACTACTGAAGCGACAAAGACTTCTTTCCAAGACCAGTTTTTTGATATTATCATTTCTTTTGAAACCTGGCACCATTTAGATGATTATGAAAATTTTATACCAGAAATGAGTCGGATTTTAAGGCCCGGCGGATTATTGATTTTGTCTGTGCCAAATGAAAAAATGCTATACCTTAGTCCATTTAATAAGAAATTTTTAACTAAATATTATCGGGCTAACTTTAGTAAACAGAAAATAGAAAAATATTTAAAACCATATTTTGAAATAAAAGAATGGTATGGCCAGAGAGGGGTAAAAAAGATATATACGAATTTTTTTAGCAAGATTTTCCTTTCTTTGCTGGCTGGCATAAGCGCGCGGCTTAAGGCAAAAATAGACGCGGCATTTAAATTAGGCGATGGTCCGCAAGTCAGGCCGATTAAATCGGATAATTTTAGATATTTAATTGTTGTCGCCGTAAAAAAATGATTATTACAAATTTTTATATTTGTCATTCCCGTGAAAACGGGAATGACAAAGGGCGTATTTTGTAATTGAGGTTTATTATGTCCAAAAAGAAAATAAAAATCGCTTTTTTTATCGGAACCTTTCCCAGCATTACCGAATCCTGGTTTGTTGAACAACTTACATCCTTGCTTGATATGGGGCTTTCAATTGATGTCTTTGCTTTTGAGGGTTTTGGGGAATATCACATTTCCGAACTAATGAAAAAATATAGGTTGCTTGAAAGAACAACCTATATGAGTTTCCCGGAAAATAAAATAAAAAGATTTTTTCGGGCTATTTGGTATTTTTTGAAAGTTTTGATTCTTAAACCAAGCGCTCTCTCAAAAATCTTTAAATATCAAAAATATACGCGGGGTGGATTCCCTTTAAAATATTTATTTTGGATCGCGCCGCTTGTTGGAAAAATTGAAAAATATGATGTTGTGCATTGTCATTTTGGGATGATTGCCAACAGATTTTTAATTATTCGCGAAATCCTTGGCTTGAAACAAAAATTTTTAACCACTTTCTACGGCCAGGATTCCAGCAAGTATATTAAACAAAAAGGCGAGCATGTTTACGACGAGCTTAAAAAAACCAGCAGTTATTTTTTGCTGATGACCGAAGAGATGAAAGAGCGATTTGTTGCTATGGGTTTTCCGCCAGAAAAATTATTAGTTCATTACACCGCTCTTAACATAGATAACTATGAATTTAATTATAAGCCGCTCTTGGCGGGCGAAAAATTTAAATTAGTAACTGTGGGCAGTTTTTTGGAGAAAAAGGGGTTAGACGATTCAATTAGGGCAATTGGCGAGGTGGTTTCGCGCGGATATAAAAATATAGAGTTAAATATTGTTGGCGGAAGATTCCCTGATTATGAAAAAATGTTGAGGGATTTGGTCGACGAACTAAAGCTAAATGACCGCGTAGTTTTTAGGGGTCTTCTGCCTCATTCGCAGACAATAGCGTTTTTTAAAGAAATGCACTTAATGATTCAGTTAAGCAGGCGCGCCCAAAACGGAGACACCGACGATTTACCATTTGTTTTGCTGGAAGGGGAAATTTGCGGTTTGCCAGTTATCACTACCCGTCATGTGGGAATCCCCGATGGCGTGAAAGTTGGGGAGTCTGGTTTTTTGGTTGAAGAAAGAAATTGGAAAGAGGCAGCAGAAAAAATAATTTCTCTTTTAGATAATCCCGAAAAACTGAAAGACTTAAGCTTTGGCGCCAATCGATTTATGAAAGAGAAGTTTGATATCAAGGAATACAATCAACGTTTGGCGGGTTTATACGATGAGCTAGCCGAATAATGTCGTGCGTAAATTCAAATTGTTAAGCATAAAAAAAGGGCATTGCATAGTGCAATGCCCTTTTGTATCAGTCATACGAAAGAACGTAAAAATTGGTTTCCAGTAACCTGAAGCCGAATTTTATATAAAGCTTGTTGGCTTGAGCGGGGTTTGAATTGTTTGTGAGACAGATGTTTCGGACTCTATGTCTTTGTGCTTCCGCTATAAGCATTTCCATAATTCTTTTCCCAATGCCGAGTCCGCGAAATGCCTCATGCACCACAACGTCGTCAATGTGGCCTCGCAATCCTGTTGGCAGAACTGATATTGTCAGCGCGCCCATGCCGATAATTTCCTTTTCATATTCCGCAACAAGAAACCTAGATTCTTCTGAAAGTCTTTGGAGATATTCTCGGCTCATTTCTCCGCTATCTGGATTTAATTGTCTTAGGAGGGAGTGGATGTTGTTAAATAGCCGGCCCCCTTTTATGAAATTGGGTCTAGTAAAGCGATAAGTTATCATTTGTTTCCTCCTTGAGGTATCTACCACCGCCATAGTTGCGGCTTGGTGGCAAAAAAGATCATCAGTGCTGCAAGGCTGAGGCCGTCGCGGAAAAGGATGTCTCCGTCGTCCCACATTTGCCCGCCCCACATAATTAGGGACATTAACTCTTTTATCGGCATATATTCTGCTTTTACAATCGGCTCGGCTTTTTCTTTGAGAGCCTTGAGCTCTTTGATTTTATCCAGATCGACTTCAATAAAGACGATGTCGTTCCAGCTTGAAAGCAGGGCTGGAGAGCCGTTTAAGAAAGGGCAATCGGGTTTCTCTATCTTAATTATTGCGTCTCGAAGAGTGCCGGTTTCGTGTTTTAGCTCTCGCACTCCTGTTTTCTTTTCGTTCTCCAACTTCTCGGAGAATCCCATAGGAAGATGGAAAAATTTTATAGGTTCGCTGGGAATGGTTTTTTGATCTTCTGGAACTGTAACGTGCGGTCGCTCTTCAGCCACCACAGCGATTCTTATATGTCCTTCTACGAAAATGTCTCGTCCCCATGCCACAACAATCGTCCCTGGTGCTTCGTGATACACTGGGTGGTCAAACAAAGGATTTCCATTTTCGTCCGTTTGGACGACATTGACCACGTGTCCGAACTGACTTTCAATTCGATAGTCAATTCCCACAAATTCCTTGGGACCTTCGTCGGTATACACGGTTAGTTTCCAATTTTTGTTGCCTCTGTTTTCAAAAAAATGGGGGGCGACCCTTTTTGTCCGTTCTGCTGTGACCACGCCACTTTTTGCCATAATCAATCCTCCTCATTAATTTTTATTTTATTC
>JACQXN010000018.1 GCA_016208745.1 Candidatus Portnoyibacteriota bacterium
CCTGCCCCACATGCAAATCACTAATTATCGCAAATGACCAGCTTTGAGGCGGCGGCGGAGCCGTAACCTCAAATTCTCGATACGCTTCGCATTGGCTAATTGTCCAGCCGCCACAGTTGGGCCCAGAATAAATCATCGCTCCGAATTTATACAACCCTGGCGCAAGGATATCGCCACTCTGATCTCTCCCCTGCCAAGAAACATTTTTTTGACCAGCCAGCTCAAATTGGCCAGAGTGAATATTTATTGGGTGATCGAAATCAATAAAAGAATAAGGCTCATCTTCGGGGTATTCAGGATCAATGTATTCCGGATAATAAGGGTAGGCTTTAATGCAAACATAGCCATCGCGTTCCTGTTCATATGAAATATCTGTTGGTGAAATCGTGAAATTATGGATGTAAGAATAAATCATAATCCACGCCCCTGCCTGACGCGTAAAAATATTTGGAAAAATAAAACTTGCCGACAAAATAATTATAAAAGCAGCTAAAGCTGTCTTTCTAAAAAAGTTATGTTTCATTCTTTGTATTAATTTTTATATTTAATAATTCCAAATTAGCATAAATTACTCCTCCCTTTTTAAAGGGAGGTTGGGAGGGATTTAAATCCACCCCACCCCTCCTTTAAAAAGGAGGGGGATAAAATTATTATTCTATTTATATTTTATCCCCTCTCCATAAGTCTCACAAGTTGATAACTTAAAACGCCTCGCGAGATGCGAGGCGTTTTTTTGATAACGGGTTATTTCTCCCCAGCTCTGAAATGCTGATAGAAGAAATTAAACAAACTGCCAAAGGCAACCAAGAAAAAGACAAAATAGAAAAGCCAGCCGACAAAAGGAATAAAGCCGATAATTGTCAAAATCAAGACGCCGATAATCGCTGTTTTCCAGTCAGGCTCATAGTTTGCGGTTTTAAAAATATATTTTGAGACAAGCGCTCCCAAAACAATCGCCGCGTAAACCGCCGAAAAACAAGCCATCAAGATATAAAGCAATAATGCCATGCCGCCCAAAGCCAGCCCGATGATTGTGATAAATGAAATAATTATTGCCACCGGCAAAACAATCAAAAGGATAAATCCGCGCAAAAGCTCTCTGCTAAAATTAGGCAGAGTCTGACGCACGGCATTTTGCAATTGCTTTTTAATTAACAAAGAAACAACCACCGCCGCCAGCATCAGCATTAACATTTTAGCCATCCACCAAATCGTTAAAAATCCAAGCCATCCTTTTTTATCTACTTTAACCGGCTTAAATTCTTTATAAGTTGTCTGGCCCAAAATTTTTCCGCCATCTTCCATAGTTAATTTTTCCGGAGCGCTGTAATCCAAATTGCCGGAAATTTCCGCGTTCTTGCCAATGGTTAATTTCTTACTGGCTTTGACTTTAACATTGCCAGTAATTTTCCCGTCTAAACGAATTGTGTCGCCAACAGCGAATAGATCGCCCAAGATATTGCCAGCCATTGAAAGATCGCCAGAAGCGATTCTGGCCTCCCCTTTTATTTCCGCTCCAGAGCTTATTGTCACCTGGCCGCCAGCGGCTAAAAGCTCGCCGCCGATTTTATTATTTATTGTTATTGTGCCGCCTGCCATTCTTGCATCATCGCCAATATCGCCGTCAATTAAAATTGTGCCGCCAGCGGCTGTTAAATCTTTGCCCACAGAACCCGAAATTATTAAAGTGCCGCCAGCTAGAGCCGCATCTTGTTTGGCTTGACCCAAAAGGCTGACATTTGAACCGGCTGTGTATAAATTTTTATCTAAAGTCTCGTTTTTGCCAAGCGTATAGCTTTGCTCGCCCCTGATAAACGCGGCTGAAACCGCCAAAGGCGCAACCAGCAATACAATAGTTAAAGCTAAAAAAAGTTTCTTCATAAATTAATAAATAATGCAAATGTCATACGAATGACATTCAAATGATGCAAATATTTGCATGCGCGCAATTTGAATGAATTTTGAGCTTTTTGGATGCTATTTGTAGCATTTGCATATCATTCGCATTTATTAGCATTATCTTTTTTACTTTATCTTTTTTATGCCGACCTTTAATTTTTCTGCGTCCAACTGAATTTCTTTTTCCAGATCAAATTTTGCCTCTTTTTCTTCCTCTGATTTTTGGGCAATAGTTTCTTTAAAAATAAATGATTCCCAGTTTTTAAATAATTTATTCAATTGAGAATTAGAAATTGCCCGCCTGCCGGCGAGGCAGGGGAATTGGAAATTTATCGCTATCCTATCTTTTCGCGTCAAGCCTATTTGCTTCCTCATTTCCTGAATTTGTCTGACAATCTCTCTGGCTTTACCTTCTTCCTTCAGCTCGGTGGTTATTTTTTTATCCAATTTAGTTTCTACATTAAGCGCTGGATCAAATAAGATTTCTTTCACGTTAACTTCGTCTTTAATTAAATTTAATAATTCCTTTTCGGTTTTTAATTTTTCGTTTTTAATTTTTAAGTTAGATAAGGGTTGGCGAACTTTTATGCCTGCTTGCGCTCTTTCAGCCAAAGCTTGCGCCACAATGCTTCTTGCTGCCGCCATTTTTTCTTCCAAGTTTTTATTGATTAATTTTTTGTCGGCTAAAGGATAATCGCAAAGATGCACTGATTCTGGCATTTTTGATTTTTTGAGACTTAAATAAATTTCTTCGGATAAAAATGGAATAAAAGGCGCGCTTAATTTGGCTAAAGTCAGTAAAACAAGATAAAGAGTTTGCGCGGCCTCGTTTCTTTCTTTTTCGTTTTCCGGCTTTTGGAATCTACGGCGCGAACGGCGAACATACCAATTGGATAAATCATCAATAAACCCGTCTATGGGCCTGGCACCTTCGGTTAAATCATAGTTTTCCATTGCCTTATTAATTGCGCCAGCCAAATGATTAAGCCGCGATATAATCCAGCGGTCTAAAATATTTTTTGGCTTGAAATTTCTTTGAGGCTTAAAATTCTTTTCAATATAAGTGGCAAAAAATAGATAAGTATGAAAAAGCGTTGAAATGGTCCGGCGATAAACCTCATCAATACGCTGGTCAGAAATATAATAATCCTCGCCCATGGCGGTTGAGGATAAAAGGAAATAACGCAGGGTGTCAGCGCCAAATTTTTCCAAAACTTCTTCTGGCGGAGTATAATTTCGCAGTTTCTTGGAAAGCTTTTTGCCGTCAGACGCCAAAATTAATCCGCTGACAATAACATTTTTAAAAGCTGGCTTGGCTTCTTTCAAGCCGATATTTTGCAGGGTTAAAGCCGAAGCCAAAACATGCAAAGTATAAAACCAGCCGCGGGTCTGGTCTATGCCTTCGGAAATAAAGTCAGCCGGAAAAGTTTCCTCAACCAGTCTTTTATTTTCAAACGGATAATGCCACTGGGCATAAGGCATTGAACCTGATTCAAACCAGCAGTCAAAAACTTCGCTGGTTCTTCTCATTTCCCCTCCGCATTTTTCGCATTCAAAAATAACTTTATCAATTGCGGGCCGGTGTAAATCACTAAACTTTTTAGCGCCTAAAATTACGAGTTCTTTTAACGAACCAATAACAACGAGGTTGCTACAGGGTTTTTTATCTTCGCTGCCTTGACATTGCCAAATTGGCAATGGCGCGCCCCAAAAACGATTGCGCGAAACAGCCCAGTCGCGCGCGCCTTGAAGCCATTTGCCAAATCTGCCTTCTTTTAGATGCGCCGGCACCCAGCGAATTTGCTGGTTATTATTAACCAGCCGCTCTTTAAATTTTGTGACGGCCACATACCAGGTGTTAACCGGGTAATAAAGCAATGGCGAGTCGCAACGCCAACAGAAAGGATAACTATGAATAATTTTTTCTTCTTTAAAAAGAAGTTTTCTCCTTTTTAAATCCGCTTTTATTTCTTCGTCTGCCTCTTTGACAAATTTCCCTTCGCCCGGAATGCCTAATCCTTTTTTGACTTTGCCTTCCAAATCAACTGTAACGATTGACGGCAAATTCTCTTTTTTTCCAAGCTCCATATCTTCTTCGCCAAAAGACGGAGCAATATGGACAATGCCTGTGCCGTCATTCACTGAAACAAAATCTGCGGCCACCACTTTCCAGCCAGCTTTATCCAATCTCATATGATAAAGCGGCTCGTATTCCCGGCCAACCAGCGCTCCGCCCAAAAATTCATTTTCAATTTCATAATCTTGACTCAAAGACGAAAGCCGCTCTTTGGCTAAAATAAATTTTTCTTCGCCGGATTTTACTTTGACATAAGTTATGTCTTCGCCAACCGCTAGGGCGGTATTGGCCGGCAGGGTCCAAGGCGTTGTGGTCCAAGCCAAAAAATAATTGCCCGGTTCGCCCTTGATGGCAAATTTTAAATATACAGACTGGTCCTCAATATCTTTATACGCGCCCGGCTGATTTAATTCAAAATTGGAAAGCGGAGTGCCGCAATGCGGACAATAAGGGGTGACGCGATAATCTTGATAAACAAGGCCTAAATCATAAAGTTTTTTAAAAACCCACCAGACTGATTCGGTATATTCTTTATCCATGGTGGCATAGGCGTTTTTATAATCAGCCCAGCGGCCAACGCGTTTAAGCGTTATCTCCCAATCTTTAACGAAACGAAAAACCGATGCCTGACAGGCCTTATTGAATTTTTCAATGCCTAATTTTTCTATGTCCTTTTTACTTTTTAAACCAAGCTCTTTTTCAATTAGATTTTCAACCGGCAAGCCATGACAATCCCAGCCCACGCGACGGGGCACCTGATACCCCTTCATAGCCCAGAAACGCAAAACCGAGTCCTTAATAGTGGTGGCTAAAATATGGCCATAATGAGGCAGGCCCGAAGCAAAAGGCGGGCCGTCATAGAAACTAAAAAACGGCTTGCCTTTCCGCTGCCTAATTGATTTCTCAAATATTTTCTTTTTATCCCAGATTTTAAGGATTTTTCGCTCTATTTCTGGAAGATTCATAGCGCCCGAAAAGCGCAAATCCATCCGAATGCGCTCATGCGAATAAAAATCGCGCTATTCGACGAAATTTGCACTCTTTTATTATTGTTTAAATCGTAGCCCAAAACAGCTAAAAAGTCAAAAAAATACGCCGGAATTTCCGGCGTTGATCTGGCATATTTTAACGTAATTCAAAGATTAGATATAGAAAATATTTACGGCGAATCCACTTTATGGTCTGCCTTATTTCCGTCATCTGGTTGTTATTTCTGCCGGCCTGCTGGCATTGTGCCAAAGAAACGAAGTCAGGATCTGACCAAAGGCAACAATCAACAAACTCGTTAAACATCTTTAGTGCCCCTAATTTGTTGTATAATTCCTTCTCCCATTGTTCTAATTGCAAAAGATTTTGGTTCTTTCTTTTTACCCTTTCTATGTAGTCGGGATGAAAAATTCTAAACCATAGATATTTAGCGAATCCACAACAATAGGCAAAAAGCAGCACGCGATTGGCTTTTTTAAATAATCTTGCCAGCTCGTTCATTTTTTCTCCTCCTTTATTTGTCAAACAGCTTTTATTAAAGATATTAAGAGCCAGCGCTTCATTTGTCAATTAAAATTTTAAAATCACATCTTCTCTGGCGCTGAAATGCCCATTAAATTAAGAGTGTTTTTCAAAACAACCCTGGTTGCTTCAACTAAGGCCAGCCGAGCTTTGGTCAATCCGGAATTTTTTTCATCTATCACCCGGCATTCTTCATAGAATTTATGGAATGACCGCACTAAATCCAAAGCATACTGCGGCAAACGCTGAATTTGATAATCTTTCTTTATGTCTTCAATAATTTCCGGCAGACGAATTAATTGTTTAATTAGCGCCAGCTCCGCCATATGATTTAATAATTTTAATTTATCCGGGTCATCCGGATGTATCAGGATATCGGGGTCGCTTTTTTTCAAGATACTGCAGATCCTCGCATAGGCATACTGAATGTAGAAAACCGGATTCTTCTGCGATTGCTCTTTGGCTAAATCCAAATCAAAATCCATATGCGTGTCAGCTGAACGCATTAAAAAGAAGAATCGGGCCACATCCAAGGGAATTTCTTCCAGCAATTCATCGAGAGTTATATATGTTCCGGCGCGCTTGGACATTTTAACTTCCTTGCCGCCTTCAAAAAGTTTTACCAGCTGCATAATAATAATTTCTAATTCTCCGGGCATCGAAAGTGCTTTTTTGCCAGCCTGGAGCCTGGCCACATAACCATGGTGGTCTGCGCCCCAGATATCAATTACTTTATCAAAACCCCGCTCAACAAATTTATTGTAATGATAAGCGATATCAGCCAAAAAATAGGTGGCTTCTTCTCCTTTATCAGATTGGGAAGAGGTTATCAAAACTCTGTCTTTGTCATCGCCAAATTCAGATGATTTAAACCATAAGGCGCCTTCGTTTTCATAAACAAGGCCTTTTTCTTTTAAAAGCGCGGTTATTTTTTCCAGGGCGCCGGATTTGTGCAGTTCTTTTTCTGAAACCCAGTTATCAAATTTTATTTTCATTCCTTGCTCAATTGTTGGCTTAATCATATTTTCCATAATATGATTAGCCGCCTTGAGGCCGATTTCTTTTGGCGCGCCATTCAGCGAATCTTTGAGTTTTTCGCGCAAGGAATCAATATATTCACCTTTATACTGCGCCTGTTCGTCGCCTAAAATTGAATGTCCCAAAACCTCAACCTGATGACCAGCGTCGTTGATAAAATATTCTCTTTTTACATCAAAACCGGCTTTAGCTAAAATATTGCTTAAAACATCGCCATAAAAACCGCCCCGGCCATTGCCCAATGTTAAGGGGCCGGTTGGATTGGCGGAAATAAATTCAATTTGCGCTTTTTGATCTTTGCCAATCTCTAAATTGCCGTAGTTTTCTTCCTCTTTTAAAATCTGCTCAACCTGATTTTGCAGATATTCTTCTGACAAAAAGAAATTAATAAAACCGGGCTTGGCAACTTCTATTTTTTCAAATAGATTATTTTGGTTTTTTAATTCAGCAGCGATTTTTTCCGCAATTTCCATCGGATTCTTTTTCCCTTCTTTGGCCAATTTCAAAGCGACGTTGGTTGAATAATCGCCAAACTGATTATTTTCCGGCCTTTCAATTTCCGCGTTTTGGCCTAAAAGCTTTTTAATTTCGTCTCTAATCATATCTTTAGTTTATCTTAAAAAAGTGATAAAGTGAAGATGTGTCTGATCTTGCCTTTAATCAAAAAGCGTTATTCAACTACGAACTCCTGGAAAAATACGAGGCGGGTTTGGTTTTGACCGGCCATGAGGTTAAATCCATTAAAAAATCGCATATGAGCCTGCAAGGCAGCTATGTTGTTATTCGCGGAGAAGAAGCATATCTTTTAAACGCTACTATTTCCCCTTTTCAGCCCAAAAACGCGCCGCCGGATTATGACGCCTTAAGAACCAGAAAACTGCTTTTGCGAAAAGACGAAATCAAAGGTTTAATCGGCAAAACCCAGCAGAAAGGCTTGACTTTGGTGCCCTTGCGTGTGTATACTAAGAAAGCTAAAGTAAAGCTTGAATTTGCTTTGGCTCGCGGAAAGCACAAGGCTGACAAAAGAGAAAAGATCATAAAACGCGAGGTAGATAGAGATATCGATAGAGCAATGAGAGGGAAATTCTGATGACTTTTTTTGGAAAGACTCGTCCCTCACCTTTGTTTATTAACGGCTTGTTGATCTGAAGCCAAAATTAGCAAAGCGAATGAAGGCGAAGGACGGGGATGAAAGGTTTCGACAGTTAATTTCTTTAAAACACGCAAACCGAGTTTGCTAGAATCTCGATAAACCCCGTTAGAAATTATTGAATAATCAGGATATACCAGAAATATATTTTATCTGAAGCAACATTTATTTCAGGTATAATATTACTCAATAATTTCTAACGGGGTAAACTTCCAGCAAAACATAAGTGCTAACTTATTGAACAAAGTAAAGATGGCGTTTACGCCGTCATTTGCTCCGGCTTTAGCCTAACGGCTTTTCGGCCGGCATCCGACTTGCTGATTTCTGATAGGCAAAATTGGGTGTCATTCTATCAGGATATATTGCATCTTTTTCGGGAGGCGCAAAGAACAAAAACCGAATAGGATTTAAAATATTTTGCCTAGTTTAAAGTTTTAAGTCCGAACAAAAAAATTAGGCTAAGTTTGTAGAAATGTTTTGGAGTAATTTTCTGGACAGGGGTTCAATTCCCCTCTTCTCCACCGCGTTAGACGCGGTCAAGGCTAGTTAAACTAGCCACCGTCATCATTAATTTTAATAGTCTTAAATCTTATTTTTATCCGAAATCGCATCAACAATCAAATAAGAGTGCCCGAAGTTAGGCTGATAGATGAAACCGGGAAGCAGCTGGGCGTTGTTTCAACT
>JACQXN010000020.1 GCA_016208745.1 Candidatus Portnoyibacteriota bacterium
ACTTGAGCGAGCTGCGGAGTGGGCAAAAAATCTATTATAATTTAAGGCTCGGATAGAATGGTATTCCGTAGCCGCAGGCAGAGGATACCCGCTAAAGGCGGGAGAATTAGAGCGCGCCGCGGAGTGGGCAAAAATATTCATACAAAAATAATCATTAATTTCAAAAAAATATGTCCATATATTATATTATTTTAATAGCATCATTCGTTATTTTAATTATTTCAATCAGGCAGGTTAATCAGTACCAAAGAGGAGTCAAATTTACGCTGGGTAAATATACCGGCATTATGGAGCCTGGCTGGCGGCTGGTCTGGCCGATAATCCAGGGTTATCAGAAAATTGATATGCGCACCAAGGCCGTTGATGTGCCTGACCAGGAAGCGATTACCAAAGACAATATTTCCGTGAGAGTTAACGCCGTCATTTATTATAAAATCAGATTCGCCGAAAAAGCGGTGATTGAGGTAGAAAATTTTAGCTACGCGGTTTCGCAGCTGGCCCAGACAACAATGAGAAATGTTGTAGGCGAGGTCAATTTGGACGAATTGCTTTCCAGCCGCGATGTTATTGCTGAACGCATTCGTTCAATTGTTGACAAGGCTTCTGACGCCTGGGGAGTTGAGGTGCAGTCGGTTGAATTAAAAGACGTTACTCTGCCCGAAGAGATGAAAAGAGTGATTGGCAAGCAGGCTGAAGCAGAAAGAGAAAAAAGGTCAGTGATTATTAAAGCCGAAGGCGAGGTAATCGCGGCCGAAAATTTAGCCAAAGCCGCCAATATTATGTCAGCATCCAGCGGCGCCCTGCATTTGCGCACTTTAAGCACAATAAATGATGTCAGCTCTGACCAATCAAACACCATAGTTTTTGCCATTCCTCTGGAAGTTTTAAGAGCTTTTGAGAAAGATAAGAAATAAAGACAAAGGGAACCCAGTGCCTTTTTCGGTCTTTCGATTTTTATTTATAGAATTTTTAAATCTTATACGCTATCCCCAAACCGTTCCGATGATTCTGCTTTTTTTCGCTATGATAATGTTTTTTATAATGAGCTTTATTAATTTATTCTCAGACCAGGCAATAAATGCCATAGAAAAGTTCTTTTCCACAATTCATGTGCCAATATTTAATTTTCAAGGGAGCAATAAAGATATTTTATTATTATGGGGATATGTTTCCTTGGGATTATATTTTTTAAGCGCTATTCTTAGGAAGTTTTTCAAAATAAGATTTGAATGGACGCTAAAAAAGAAGCTTTTGACTGTTATAATAGCAGTTACAGTCTGTTGCGCTTTGACGCTGTCATTTATTAGTTTGAAAATTAATAACATTGATAAAAAATTATTTATCGGTTACGGACTTTTTTATATTTTCACAATTCTGGCAAGCTTCTACGGTCTAACTATTAGTCATTTAATTAATAAGTTGATTAGCTTTTTAAATAGGATAGAAGAAAAAAATACCTAATAATTCAGATATAATCCGCGCCTAATATGAAGATAAAACGCGTAACCAACCTTTCTGTTTATCTTTTCGTTTTTTCCGGGGCAGTATTCTTTCTTGGCGAGAAGAACTGGTGGCCAAGTTTTTATGAACCTAATTTTTTTGGCGCAGTTTTTTTGGCTTCCGCGCTTTTGGTTATGCTTCCCGGAATGATTTTTAAAACAAGCGATGAGAATAAGAAAAACATGGTTAATCTTGTAACTTTAACCGTTGCCATCGCCGTGATTTTAAATGCATTGGGTCAGGTTTATCTTTTCCAGCTATATAAATACGGTTTCCCCTATGATAAAATCATTCATTTTGTGCTTCCGTTTTTGTTTGTGATTGTTTTGGCATTTTTCCTTGAAGCTTGGTATGGGCTGCCGATAAAAAAAGCAATAAAAAAAAGCGTTATTTACATTTTTATCGGCTGTCTGCTTTGGGAAGTTTATGAATTTGGCGTTGACGCCATTTTTAAAACAACAGAAGCCGGAATCTATGGTCAGCAGAAGCTTAAAGACACTTCTTTTGACATTTTGCTTGACATAGCCGGCATAGCGCTGGCCTCTTACTTTTTTTATAGCCCCAGGCTTTTCAAAAAAATAGAGAGTTATTTCCGCCATCCGATGAGGGAGATAAAATAGCGGGAAATAGAGCAGGATTGGTTTAGCGGCGGAGGGGTTTGCAGTGGAAGGAAAAAGGGGCTGTTGAAGCGGAGAGAATCGGACAAAGTCGCTTGGTGGAAGAAAGAAATTTTGAAGAGTAAAAATTAGATGAATTTAGATTTAGGCATCGATGCTAATCTGCGAGCCGTCCATTAATGGCGGCTTTTGTTATTTCGATTGCCGCTCTGTGGATAACTCGGTCTTTATTTTCTATTTTTGTTCTAGTATACTATAAATGTAGAGATAGAAAATAAATCGTAAGAACTTTTTATGCTTACAAAAAAACAAAAAAATATTCTCGATTATATTCAAGGATGCCATCAAAAAAATGGTTACAGCCCATCACACGAAGAAATCAGGAAACATTTTAAGCTCTCTTCGGTTTCGACAGTAAGCCACTATATAAAAATCCTTCAGAAAAAAGGCTATATAAAAAGAGCGAAAAATGCGGCTCGGGGCGTTGAAATTGGGGAAAAAGACGCTGTAATTAATATTCCATTCAAGGGATACATTGCCGCCGGTCAGCCTATTGAGGCGATTGAAGAATACGAAACCATAACTGTACCAAAAAATTTAGTTTCTACTTCTGGCCAGCATTTTGCTCTCGGCGTTAAGGGCGACAGCATGATTGATGAAGGTATCTTTGATGGGGACACAGTTATCATTAGAAAACAAAGTAATGTCGAAAATGGTGAAACCGCGATTGCCCTAATAAATGGGAATGAGGTTACGTTAAAAAAAATATTTAAAGAAAAAAATCGCATTCGACTCCAACCCGCCAATCCTAATTTAAAACCGCTTTATGTTAAAAGTGTGGTTATCCAGGGCAAGGTAATCAGTGCTTTTAGGAATATAGAGGAACAGGAAAAAAGGAACAGCGATGGGACAAAGTTTCAGAGGCCTTATTTTGAAAAAGATGGAATTTCTATTTTCAGAGACGATATTTTGAAAATTGCTTCGATCCCAAATGCTTCAATTGATTTGATTGTTACTTCGCCTCCTTATAATGTGGATATCCACTATAATTCCCATGCGGACAATTTAACCTACGAAGATTATTTAGAATTTACTAAAAAATGGATTAAAAGATGTTTTGATTTAGCGAAAAGCGAGGGCAGATTTTTGTTAAATATCCCTCTTGATAAAAACAAAGGCGGCCAAAAATCAGTTGGTGCAGATATCACAAGAATTGCAAAAGATATTGGTTGGAAATATCATTCAACGATTATTTGGAACGAGGGCAATATTTCTCGTCGTACCGCTTGGGGGTCTTTCATGTCCGCTTCCGCCCCTTATGTTATTGCTCCCGTAGAATTGATCTTGGTCTTATACAAAGATAGCTGGAAAAAAACAGGCGGGAGTAGAAAAAACGATATCACAAAGCAAGAATTTATGGATTGGACAAACGGTATCTGGACGTTTCCTGGCCAGAGCAAAAAAGGAGCAGGCGGCCATCCCGCACCATTTCCGGTTGAATTACCAAGGCGATGTATAAAATTATTTAGTTTTATTGACGATACTGTCCTGGACCCATTTTTAGGTAGCGGTTCGACACTTATTGCCGCATGCTTACATAATAGGAAAGGAGTCGGGGTTGATATAGATAAAGATTATTGTGATATAGCGATAAGACGCTTGCAGCAGGAAGCTAAAATTAAAATAAATTAATCAGGATTTTTAAAATAAAATTATGAAAAACGACAACAATTTAGTGCAAAAAGACTTACTCGTTGAATTTTTTAAGAAAAATCCAATTAGGGACATTAAGCATCCTGAAGTTGTTGATTGGGTTGTGGCAACTTATAGAAAAAGAACGGGAAAAATTTTTCGCGATCCCGATAGGGCGATTCGTCAATTAGCCCAAAGCGGATTTTTAATGAAAGTTGCAAAAGGGATTTATAAATATGATCCCAGCAAAGTACATATAAGGGAATTAGAAGATTTCACTGCTGCGCAAAAAGAGACAATTTTAAAAAGAGACGGTTATAAATGTGTAATTTGTGGAAGAGGTAAAAAAGATGGCGTTGATTTACATATCGATCACATAAAACCAAAGGATTTTGGCGGTGAGGCAACTATAGAAAATGGTCAGACTCTGTGTTCGCAGCATAACTTTATTAAAAAGAACCTGAGGCAGACCGAAACCGGCAAAAAAATGTTTATTCGCCTTTATGAATTAGCAAAAAGCGAGAACAATGAGGAGTTAAAGAAATTTTGCGCCGATGTGCTAGAAACGTATGAAAGGCATAATATAAATGGACACATTGTTTGGGAAAAATAGACGGTATTAAAAGCTTTCCTGACACGAAACTCTGCGGCGGGATTCGAAGGAAATTTAAAAATAAAAGGTCGAAGAATGATAAAGAAATAAAATATTTTTTTAATTTATTTATGACTATAGAGGAGCTAGATAGCGTTGTGACTAAATATATAAATAATAAAGAAGTTGTTGAGGTGGAATATATAAGGGAAAAAGATGGTCTTAGAACTTGTAGAGAAATGGAGCCATTTGATATGAATATATGGAAGAAAGGGAAACTACAAAAATTGATGTTTTGGGGTTTCTGCCTTTTTCCAGAACACAATAGAATGGAACAGAAAATCCCTGAGAATATAATCTCAATAAAGGGGACTGGCCGACATTTTGACCCGAAAACCAGAGAGGCTAGCTTTACTTCATTACCGAATTATCGTATCCCGAGGAATTGGTAGGGAGCTAAGATAAATAATAAGGAGCCCGAATACCTTTTTCTATTTTACTATGAAACCAAACTCCAAGTTAAGTTGCGTTAGGGAACCATGGCAAATTGCAGCTGCTAGGTACTGTGTTAATAACTCCGAAAAGGGTTTTACTGATGATGACTTGAGGAAGTATATAAAGTCTCTATATAAAGTTAATGAAGCTTATTTAACTCAATTTTTAAATGAAGAGATTTTTTCTCCAGCGGGTAGACAATACGCTAGAAATCAGGTAGAGAATAAATGGATTCCGCCTCTAAATCTTGTATCAAAAATTACTAATTATGATGAATTACAGGAGGCTCGAAAAAATGCCAAACATGCCTTCTGGCTCTCTCTTATAGCGATTATTATTTCTGCTATAGCATTACTTGTGTCTATTTTTAAATAAATACAGAGCAAAGCAGTCTTTGTCTATCGAATACCATTTTATTGTTTTGGGGCACAAATAAAATTTTAAAGATCAACATTTAATAACAAAAATATGCAACAAATAAAATTAAAGGTAATTCCGGTTCCCAAAGAAGGCTCTAGGGCGGTTATGGTTTTGGAAAATAACAATAAAATAAAGGGCGAAGGAGGAGCGATAAATTTAATATGCGGAAATTGTAATAGCGCTTTAGTTGAAAATATAAACCTAGGTCAGATTTCAAATATTGTGATAAAGTGTCAATGCGGAGCATATAATGATATTCCGAAGAATAACCGATAGTTCAATTCTTTATAGGAAAGAAGTTTTATTCAAACATGGAAATTTCTCTCCCGCCATTTTTGGCAAAATTAGTTTTACGATTCAATCCGTTCAGGCGGGTTTTGGTTGTTTGCAAGGGATATAGCGAGGATTATGAAAACCTTACTGAGCTTATCTGGGAAGACGACAAAAATCTGGATTTTTACGATCACGAGACTTATCCAGAATTTCGGTTATGGTTTATTCAAAAAGCATTATTGGGCGAGATTTAAAAAATCAAAATTAATAAATTTGAAGGAGGGGGAAGAAAAATAAAATATGAAAAAACTTTTTATAAAATTAGCTACCATTATTGTGTTGTTTTCCATTTCAGCTCCCGCCTTAGCTTGCTTTGGCGGCTTTTATGATAATTTTTCTGGGAATAGATTAGATCTCAATAAATGGAATGTCGCTATTCCGGGAGGGAATATACATGTTAATAAAGGCGTTTTAGTGTTAAGCGTGGACGGCCGAGACCAATTTCCCTTGATCGAATCAAAAATAAATCCCTTCCCAACCAGCGGCAATTTTGCTTTCGTTATGCGCTTTGTTTATTCAAAATCTGATTTACATGGAAGCGGTATGAGTGCTGGCAGTAATAATGTTTTTGGCGTATGGCATGATAGCAATCACGCAATCAATTTTATTCATAATGGTAATCTCGGTGTTTTTTCAATCCCATACGATAATAAATTCCATATTTATAAAGTTGTCTATAAAAACGGCCATTATTATTACTATCTTGATGGCAAGCTTAGATACGATGCTGATTCAGCTGAAGTGCCAGCGTCAATATTAATGGGCTATAATGATTTTCGGGTTGATGATAGCTGGACTTCATTCGAGGTTGATTATATTAAAATAAAACCGATAAAATAATTAGCAAGGCAGAAAAAATATCAACCACTATCAGTCTCCTTATTCTAATCCCCATCGCTTCGGGCGGCATAAAATAATATCCTTATAAACTTGAGAATGTTAGTATGTCGGATGCAATCATTTGTTATCAGCTCCTCGTCGTTTTGGGCGGGGCGGGAAAATTTTTAAGAATCACCAACTTATGGATAAAATAAAAATATTAGGTTTGGTATTTTTATCTGTTTCTTTGCTGGGGTTTTATTTAGCCTATCTTTATGGCCGCCGGACAAAAAAGTTCCGCTGGAGCGAATATATTGCCATAATTATTACTCCATTTATTTTTGTTTTGGCTCTAGCGTATTTTGTAGACATAAAAATTTTAGGCCTTTTTGCAATAAGCGCTGTCGTGGGGTTTTCTTTGGAGTATCTTTGTGGCTTAACCTATCATAAAACTTTAAACAGGCGGCTTTGGAGATATGAGCGCTTTAGCGTTGGTGGATATACCAGTCTTTTGACTATCCCGATGTGGGGGATTTCGGGAGTTATTTTTTGGTTTTTAGGTAAATTAATCGGAATATAATTTTTAACAAAAAAACTATGTTTCTTAAAAATCCGGGAAAATCGACTAAATTAAAAAAAGCAGTTTATTTGGTCGCTTCAACAACTTTAGGCCTTCTTTTAAGTTTTCTTGCTCACGCATTTATTGAGATTAAATATCTGCGTTGGATGGGGGAGAAGGGTTTAGTCGCGCCTTTTTATAACGGTTGTGCCCTGCCGCCCCTGCTTCAAATAACCCTTTTGCTTTTTGGCGTGATTGGCGGATTCTTTCTTGGCCGTTTTTGGTGGCGCAAGATCTACATTGAAAAAGCCTGGCTTAAGCCCCGTCGTCACAACAAAAATTAATTTTGACTGTAGACAATAACATACCAACAAACTTGAGAATATAAGCATGTTTGGTGTATAATTTAAGATATGGCTAAATTAAAAACCGCCAAACAAATGGAGCGACATTTAAAAGGAATTTCAAATCATTATCGTATTGAGATACTTTTTTTGATTGCCGGCCGCGAGGGCATAACTCTTGAAAAAATAGTAGAGGCGCTTGATGCTAATGAAAAGACGATTGGCGAACATACACGTCGGCTTTTTCAGGCCGGGTTGGTTGATAAAAGGTATCGCGGCAAATTCGTGGAGCATAAATTATCGCCCTACGGCAAGACATTCATCCGTTTTCTTGAGTCATTCCGTCGTACACAATAACATACTTATAAACTTAAGAATGTTGGTATGTTATGTGTATAATTAAGATATGGAAAAAATAAAAATTAAAAATCATAGCCTGACTGCTTTTTCCTGGTTTGCCGGATGGCTATTTGTCACCGGCTTTCTGCATCTTTCGTTCTGGAAAGGTGTTCTGGCGATAATAGTCTGGCCGTATTATCTTGGCTCGGCCATAAGCTTTTTACTGGAGCGATAAGAGCTTAGTAGCTAAGATAGCTTTTTAGTTGTATAAGAAGCAGCTGTTTTGGAGATCGCCTTTTTGGCGATTTTTTGCTTGCCCTGAAATTATCGAGAGGGTAAAATAAGAATATAAACCCATGATTCACAACGGCCTAAAACAAAGCGAAATTTTCGCTTTGCAAAAGAAATTTGGAACTAATACCTTGCCAGCAAAAGAAGACCTTTCTTGGCTTTCTATTTTGTTTTCCCAATTTAAAAGTCCGTTAATCTATATTTTAGTTTTAGTTGGTTTAATCTCTTGGATCTTTGGTCAGGCAACTGATGCCTTGCTCGTCAGCGCAGTTATTGTGCTTAATGTCTCAATGGGTTTTTTCCAGGAATACCGCAGCCAAAAAACTTTGCTGGCTTTATCAAAAGTTTTAAAGCCAAAGGCGCTGGTTATCAGAGATGGAGAAAGAAAAGAGATTGAGGCGCAGGATTTAGTGCCTGGCGATTTGGTTGTTTTGGGCGGGGGAGATAAAATTCCCGCTGACGGCAAAATGATTGAAGGAGAAAATCTTTTGGTCAATGAAGCGATTTTAACTGGCGAAGAGGAAGCGGTCACCAAAAATCCAGAAGAAAACATTAATCTTTTTATGGGCACAAGCATTGTTTGGGGCTCATCCATTATGTCAGTGGAAAAAACTGGCACAAAGACGCAAATGGGCCAAATTGGACAAAGCGTAGCTAAAATTAAAGAAAAAAAGACGCCTATTCAAATAAGTCTGGAAAAATTTGCCAAGAGCCTGGTTTTTATAATCGCAGGAGTCTGCGCTGCTATTTTTTTAGTCGGACTTTTTAAAAATCAAGATGTTTGGCAAATGCTTAGAGTCTCGGTCATTTTGGCGGTGGCAGCGATTCCCGAAGGCTTGCCTATTGCTATAACGGTCATTTTGACGCTGGGCATGAGAAGAATTTTGCGGCGGCAGGGCTTGGTTAAAAAGTTATTATCGATTGAAACGCTTGGCTCGACTTCAGTTATCTGCGTTGATAAAACCGGCACCCTAACAGAAGGGAAAATGAAAGTTTCGCGAACTGATTTTATTGACAGCCAAAAAGCGCATTTGGCGCTGGTTTTGATTAATAACCAAAGGACGAGCCTGGAGGTTGCCCTTTGGAATTATCTTAAAGAAAAAAATGAGTTTGACCATAAAAAAATTCCCGAGCTTTATCCCCGTCTTTTTGAGGAGCCTTTTGATAGCGAGAAAAAATATTCTATGACCATTAATCAGGTTGACGGGCATAAAATGGCTTTGATCCTGGGAGCGCCAGAAATTGTTTTGTCTTTTTGTGATATCGGAGCCGAGCAAAAAACCCAAGCTTTGGCCAAAATTGACAACTGGGCTGAGCAGGGATTAAGGGTTTTGGGCGTGGCTTTCAAGGAAAAAGAAGATTTAAGAGAAAAAATAAATTATTCCTGGGTGGGGTTGGTTGGGATTGAAGACCCGATCAGAGAATCAGCCAAAGAAACGATTTTAAAAACGCAGGAAGCGGGCATAAAAATAAAAATTGTTACGGGCGACTATAACAAAACCGCCCAGAATGTTGCTAGGCGTCTTGGTTTTAAAATAAATCCGGAAAATATTATGGAGGGGGCGGAGCTTGAAAAAATAAGTCAAGATGAGCTAGAACAAAAAATCGACAACATTTTTTTATTTGCCAGAGTTCTACCCCATCAGAAATTAAAAATTGTTAAAGCCTTACAGGCCAAAGGAGAAACAGTCGCTATGACTGGTGACGGCGTTAATGACGCGCCAGCGCTTAAAGCGGCTGATATCGGGGTGGCAGTTGGCAGTGGTTCGGAAGTGGCCAAAGAGGCTGGCGATTTGATTTTGCTTGATAATAATTTTAAAACGATTGCCGCAGCAGTAGAAGAAGGCCGGTTAATTTATGCCAACATTAAAAAAGTGGTCGGTTATGTATTATCTAATTCATTTGTTGAAATTATTTTAATTTTTGGCGCGATAATGGCTGGTCTGCCTGCGCCTTTAACCATTGTCCAGATTTTATGGATTCATTTAATTTGCGATGGGCCGCCTGATATTATGCTTGGTTTTGAGCACAAAGAAAAAGGGCTCATGCAGGAAAAACCAAAAGACATAAAAAAGGACGAGATTTTATCAGGTTACATGAAATTTTTAATTTTCAGTATTAGTTTGACGGCTGGTTTGGCAGCGCTAATGTTTTTCTGGTATTTTATGGATAAAACCGGCAATTTAGAGTTAGCCCGAACTATTGCCTTTGCCACAATTGCTACGGTGGATCTGGTCTATGTTTTTTCTTTCAAAAATCTTAAAAGTTCGCTTATCAAAGCAGGAAAATTCTTTGACAATAAATTATTGATATTGGGAGTGATATACGGTTTTATTTTGATCTTTGCTGCTATTTATTTGCCCTTTCTTAATCGGATTTTGGGGACGACGCCGATTTTGGCCTGGCATTGGTTAATTGTTTTTGGCGTGGCCTTTGGCGTTACAGCAATGATAGAAATAGTTAAAGCGCTGGCTAATAATAATGCAAACCATCATTGATTTTTAAAATAAAAAAAATACATCAGATAGCTATTTTATCATTAGGCAGTCAAAAAAATGCCAAAGCAAAAAAATAATAATATAGTGCGGGATCTTATACTGATTACTTTAAGCGTTATTATTGCTGTTATTCTGGCTAAAACCGGAGCGCTGGAAGGCTTTTTGGCCGGCGCAAAAGAATACGGATTTTTAGGCAGTCTGATAGCGGGCATGTTTTTTGTTTCAATATTCACTGCGGCGCCAGCAGGCGTTGTTCTTTTTGAGATTGCTGCTGCTGGTTCTATGTGGGAAGTGGCGCTTTTGGGCGCAATAGGCGCCATGATCGGCGATCTTTTGATTTTCCGATTTATCAAAGTCAGAATATCTAAAGATGTCAGCTGGCTTATCAGAAAAACGAAACAAGAACGATTGGCCTCTATATTTAGGCTTAAGCTTTTTAGGTGGCTGGTGCCGTTTTTTGGCGCCTTGATTATTGTTTCTCCATTACCAGACGAATTAGGGCTGGCTATGATGGGGCTGTCAAAGATGAAAACAGCGATATTTATGCCAATGTCATTTGTGCTAAATTTTTTGGGGATACTGATAATTGGTTTGTTTGCCAAAGATCTGCTTTAATTTTCTCTGTTGATAACTTTCCCCTTGACAAGCTTTTTGGATTTTATATAATAGAAGTAGTTAGATTCTTTCTAACATCAAAAAAAGCGACACCTTAGTGTCAAAAATCATATAGCTCTTTCTCCATCAACCCATTCAAAAGCCCATACCTCGGTATGGGCTTCAATCTTTTTACAGATCTTTATAGTTATTTTTTGTTTGTAGTTTTCAAAGTTTATTACAACGTTGTTATATTGTTGCATTGAATTTAACCCGGCATCCAGAAAAACAAATCTGGATTCCGGCTGGAGTTTACCCTCGATCTGGATTCCTGCTTTCGCAGGAATAACAGAGTCGGGGCGGGAATGACAGAAAGGGGAAGCATTCTGCAGAGCCTTATCATAACGATTGCTGACGCTATTTAATCGCCATCTGGGCGGTTTTTTGTTAGAATAAAATATATGACCCAGTTGTCTTATCAATATGCCTATATTATTGCCTGTTTAATCCTCCTTATTTTTTGGCTCTTTATATTTCTAAAACGCAAGGATTTGCGAAAAGAAATGATTTGGGCAAGTTTAGCTGGCCTGCCCTTTGGTTTTATTGACTGGTTTTTGGTGCCAGTTTATTGGCATCCAGAATCTCTGTTTGATTTAATAAAAAAATACGGTGTGGGGATTGAGAGCTTTGTTTTCTTTTTCGCCATGGCCGGCATTGCGGCGGTGGCTTATGAATTTACTGAAAAAAGAAAGATAAAAAGGATAGGCCGGAGTAAAAAATTGCATCTTCTGCCTTTTTTTCTGGCTTTGGTTTCCTTTCTGATATTAACCATCGCTTCTCCTGAAAAAGCGGTTTATAATCTTATGGCTTCTGGCGCTATTGGCACTTTTTTAATAATTTTTTTCCGCCGCGATCTTTTAGAGCAGATTTTGGGGAGTGCTTTTATTTTTAGCTTTTTTTATTTTGTCGCCCTGTTTTTGGTCGGTCGGATTTTTAACGGGGTGATTGAAAGTTTCTATAACCTTTCAAGCATTTGGGGGATATTTATTGCCGGCGTGCCGCTGGAAGAAATATTGGTGGCATTTTTTGCCGGCGCTTTTTGGTCATGTGCCTATGAATACGCCAAGTCGTATCAAGAAAGATAATTAAGCCAGTTTAGCTATTATAGAACTCCCTGTCTATAAAACCCAAGGCATTATTTTAGAAAAGACCGATCTTTCGCCAACTGATCGGCTTTTGACTATTTACACTAAAAGCTTTGGCAAAATTTTAGTTAGAGCCAAGGGGGTTGGCAAAAAAGAATCAAAGCTTAAATCTTTTCTGGAGCCGTTTAATTTATGCGAATTTTTACTGGCCAGAAGCAAAACCATTGATGTTTTAACTGGCGTTGAATGTTTAAAAGAATTTATTCATTTGCGAAGCAATCTTGAGTCTCTGGCGCTCGCTTTTTATTTTTCGGAACTGATTGATAAATTAGTTGTGGCGCCAGAACGAGATGAAAAAATTTGGACGTTATTGACAAGGGCGATGGAGGCGTTGGAAAAAGCATCATCCACAGAAGCAGAGCCAAAATTTTACCCTTCGACAAGCTCAGGGAATAAAATTTTAGCTCCAGGTTTACTCAAATTAAAATCAGCTTTTGAGGAAAAGCTGATTGAGTTTCTGGGATATAAAATTGAAAAACCAAAAGATAATTTACGCTATATTCAATCTTTGGCTGGCGAAGAAATAAAATCAGCTAGATTTTTAAGGTCATTAAGTTTAAGCAAATAAGTCTCTTGGGCGTTTCTGGCTTTTAGTTCCATTGAGCTTTTGTCTAACGATTTTTGCGAAATAACAATTCGCCAAGGAATGCCGATTAAATCCGCTTCAGCAAATTTTTTGCCGGCAGTGGCGTCTCGGTCGTCATATAAAACAGCATATCCGCGGCTTATCAGTTTTTCATAAAGGGCCTCCGCCTCTTTTTTTATTTTTTCATCTTCACCTAAAGCTAGAAGATGAATATCAAATGGCGCGACTTCTTTGGGCCAAATAAGGCCTTTTTCATCGTGCCAGACTTCGGCTATGGCGCCCATGATTCTGGCTGGGCCCATGCCATAGCAACCCATAATGACTAATTTCTCTTGGCCGTCTTTGTCGCGGAATTTTAAATCAAACGGCTCGGAATACTTTGTTTTTAGTTTAAAGATATTGGCGATTTCAACGGCTTTGACTTCTTTGAAATCATTACTGCCGCAGTCAGGGCAAGTTGGATTTTCTGGTTTTATTTCTTCATTAATTGCTAAGTCGCATTGCTGGCAAATATGGATTTTATCCTCGCCGCCTTCGGTTATGGTTTGGAATTCATGGGAATATTTGGAAAAACTGCCGCCCGAAGCCGCAGTTAAATAAGTTTGTTCATCTAATCCGCAGCGCTCAATGATTTTAAAATAAGCATCGGTTATTTTTTCGTAATAGCTATCAAGGTCTTTTTCGTCGGCATGAAAGGAATAAAGATCTTTCATGGAAAATTCGCGGGTGCGCAAGAGGCCGGATTTGGCGCGGATTTCATTGCGGAATTTGGTTTGAATCTGAAAAATATATAGCGGGAGATCCTTGTAAGATAAAATAAATTTTTGCGCCAAAGGCACAACAATTTCTTCGTGTGTCGCGCCAAGCGCATATTCTTTTTCATCAGCCCCTTTTATTTTAAAAAGCGCATCAAAATTCTCCCAGCGGCCGGTTTTCTGCCAGTTTTCTTTGGGGTTTAACGCCGGCATCAAAATTTCTTGTCCGTCAACCGCAACCATTTCCTCACGGACAATGTTTTCTATTTTCCGCAAAACTTTCAAGCCCAGTGGCAGAAAAGAAAAAATTCCAGCTGAAAGCTTGTCAATAAAACCGCCCCGCGTTAGCAATTTGGCATTGACGCTTATTTCGTCTTTGGGCGCCTCTTTTTGAGTTTTGGTAAAAAGTTGCGATTGATGCATTAACTTTAGTATAATAGCTGAAAGTCTATTTTGCAATAATCCGATTTTATTGTAGAATACAGAAAGGAGGGTTTTTAGTTTTAAACTTCTAATAATATGAATCTAGAAGAGCTAAATAAGCGGCTTTATAAAGAAAGTAGTGAATTTGAGGACAGGCCTGGCAGTTCCAGTGATTTTGAGCCGGGTTTAAGGCAAAAAACTCTTGATCAGTCTTTAGATTGGCAGAAAGAGGGGCAGGCAAAAAGGTCCTTTCCTATGCCTGAAAGCCGAAAGAAAAAAATAAAAATTGCTATTATTTGTCTGGTTGTAGCGGCGATTGTTGTTTCTGGCCTTGTTTTTTGGTGGAGCCGATTTTCTTTTGATAAAACAAAGGTTTCTTTGGAGGTTTTCGGTCCAGAAAGAGTGGCTAGCGGCGAAGAAGTCAATTATATAGTCAGGTATAAAAATAACACCAAAACCACGTTAAAGAATTTAAAGCTGACATTTATTTATCCGGAAGGTTCTTTACCTGTGGAGGCAGGGCAGGGAAATTTAGGCAAGGTTGGGGAGCGCGATGCCAGCGTCGTCAGCCTGCCTGATTTATCGTCGGGCCAAGAGGGGCAAAAAGAATTTCGAGCCAACATTGCAGGTTTAAAAAATGACGAAAAGAAGGCCCAGGCCAATTTAGAATATCAGCCAGCCAATATCTCTTCCAGTTTTGAAAATTCGGCTGAATTTTCCAGCGTAATTTTTTCTGTGCCGCTTGTTTTGAATTTTGATTTGCCAGAGAGAGTCGTCAGCGGGCAGGAGATAAGCGTAGTTTTAAAATATCTCAATAGTTCCGACATTTCTTTCTCGGATGTGGTTTTGGCAGTTGATTATCCGCAGGATTTTAATTTCAAGTATTCTTTGCCAAACTCCGATGAAAATTCTTCGGTGTGGCGTTTTTCGGAAATTAGCCCCGGCGAGGAAGGCAAAATTATTATCAATGGCGTATTGAGCGGGATTAAAGATGAGATCAAAGCATTTAAGGCCAGAGCAGGAATAAAGCGGGAGGATGTGACTATTCCGGTTTCTGAGGGTTTTTCTTCGGCCTTAATTTCTGTTTCGCCCTTGGCCATAGAAACCCAAGTTAATGGCAGCCGCGATTATTTGGCTACCGCTGGCGAAACCTTAAATTATAAGTTGACTTATGAGAATACGGTTGATGTTCCGATAAATTCCACTTATATTGTTTTTAAGTTTGATAGCCGCTTATTGGATTTTAACACTTTAGACATAGAAAAAGGATTTTTTAATAATCTTGACAGCACCATAACCTGGAATGAGGCTAGCTTGCCGGATTTGGAAACCATAGAGCCGGGTCAGAAAAAAACAGTTAATTTTTCAGTTAAAGTTAAGCAGAATTTGCCGATTTCAAATTTCAATGATAAAAATTTCGTGATTAATACTTCAGCAAAAATTGATTCGCCAATTGTGCCAGTCTCGCTAAAGGGGATTCAATTAACCGGGCAAGATTCTTTGGCTACGAAACTAAATTCCAAATTGATAATCAGTTCCAAGGGATATTATTACGATAGTTTAATGCCAAATTCCGGCCCCTTGCCGCCTGCTGTCGGTCAGCAGACAACCTACACAATTTATTGGCGGGTCATTAATTCTCCTAATGACGTTGAGGATGTTATTGTGGAAACCTATCTCCCTCCGTATGTCCGTTGGCTAGACAAACATGAGCCAGATAATGGCAGTGTGCAATATAATCAGACAACCGGTAAGTTGACTTGGACTCTAGGACGAATGCCGGCCAACACAGGGGTTTTGTTGCCGGTTAAGCAATTGGTTTTTCAAATCGGGCTTTTGCCGGGCAGCGATCAAATCGGTCGCGCGCCGGAATTGGTTCAAGAAGCGATAATCACAGGAAAAGATTTATTTACCGGCGCATCGCTAAAAGGAGTGGCCAGCAGCATCGCGACTGATTTGCCCGATGATCCGGGAATTGATAATAACGATGGCAACGTAAGACAATGAGGAACAGCTTATAGCATATGGCTTATGGCATATTTTAGTCTATATGATTTTTAAGATTATTAAAAAAGATAAAAAAACTAAATTAAGGGCAGGCCAGATTCAGACAAAAAGCGGGGGTTTCAAAACCCCTGTTTTTATGCCTATCGCAACGCAGGGCGCGATTAAAAATTTAACGCCAGAAGAAGTTAAAAGTTTAGGCGTGCAAATAATTTTGGGCAATACTTATCACCTTTGGTTGCGGCCCGGAGCAGAAATTATAAAAAAAGACGGCGATTTGCACAGCTTTATGAATTGGCCTGGGCCGATTTTGACTGACAGCGGCGGTTTTCAGGTTTTTTCTTTGGGTGAAAGAATGGCAAAAAAAAATAAAGAAACTAGCGGGATTTTGGCGGCAAACAAAGTAAAATTAACAGAGGAAGGCGTGGAATTTAGAGACCCGATTAACGGCAATAAATATTTTTTAACCCCGGAAAAGTCCATTCAAATTCAACTGGATTTAGGTTCAGATATTATAATGGCTCTGGATTATTTTCCAGGATTTCCTTGTTCTTACAAAGAGGCGAAAAAATCAGTCGAGCTGACAACGAGGTGGGCGAGAAGATGCAAGGAGTACTTTGAAAAGAAAATCCACCCCACCACTCCTTTAAAAAGGAGGGAGACAAAAAAGATTTCTTCCTTTGAAAAAGGGAGGCTAGGAGGGATTTCGCGGCCATTATTGTTTGGCATAATTCAGGGCTCGGTTTTTAAAGATTTAAGAGAGCAGAGCGCCAAGGAACTTTTAGAAATTGGATTTGATGGCTATGCAATAGGCGGAGTGGCGGTGGGTGAACCAAGAAAATATATGCGGCAGATTTTAGATTGGGCTTTGCCGTTTTTACCAGAAGATAAGCCGCGATATTTAATGGGCGTTGGCAAACCCGAAGAAATTGTGGGTGCGGTTGCAAAAGGCATTGATATGTTCGATTGCGTGATTCCAACGAGAGAAGCAAGGCACGGAAGGATGTACAAATTAAAAAGGAAAAAGGAAGAAATAGAAACGTTAAATAAAAACTTAAAATTTTACGAAACTTTACAAATAACAAATGGTAGATATTCTAAAGACTTGAGACCAATTGATAAAAATTGCGATTGTTATACTTGCCAAAATTTTAGCCGCGCTTATTTGAATCATCTTTTTAAAATCCGCGAGCCGCTAGCTTTGCGTTTGGCCACGATTCACAATTTGAGATTCTATTTGCAATTAATGGAAAGATTAAAAGATTTTTGATTCTTATTATTGGTATTTATACGAAATAAAAAAGCGCCGTTTTATTAGCGCTTAAAGAGATGGGCGCGACAGAGAAAGGAAAGGAGAAATAGTTTTTTGCAGTTGGGGCCGGTTTCCCCTTCTGCAAAATCCTACCCTGTCGCGCCCGGCAAATTGGAAATTAGAAATTAGGGTACTATATTGCAATAATAGGTTAACTCAAATAACTTGTCAAGAGACAGGCGAAATATTATACTAAGTTTAGTTATCGTAGCAGATTTTTACGTTTTTTGATTATTTAACTTTCAACCATGCAAGAAAACAATCTTATGGATAAAATAGTGAGTCTTTGTAAAAGGCGGGCCGCCCCTTTGGCGAGCCTCGCCTGACTTTTTAACATATGAAAGAAAATAATACAAACAATCAATCTGTGATGGATAAAATAGTAAGTTTATGCAAAAGGCGGGGTTTTATTTTTCCGGGTTCGGAAATTTATGGCGGTTTGGCCAATACTTATGATTATGGTCCGCTTGGCGTTGAACTTAAAAATAATATCAAGAATCTTTGGTGGAAATATTTTGTTCAGACTCGAGATGACATGGTTGGTTTGGACGGCGGGATAATTTCTAATGCCAAAATATGGGAAGCTTCAGGCCATATTAAAAATTTTAAAGACCCATTGGTAGAATGCAAAAAATGTCATCATCGCTTCCGGCCTGATAAATTAATAGATCCTTCAAAATGTCCTGACTGCGGCGGAGAATTTACCGAATCAAAAATGTTTAGCGGTTTATTCAAAACAACCATTGGGCCAGTTGAAGAAGAAGGAGAAATTGCTTATTTGCGGCCTGAAACCGCCCAGAATATGTTTGTGAATTTTAAAAATATTCTTGATTCATCGGGCAAAAAATTGCCGTTTGGCATTGGGCAAATGGGCAAGGCGTTTCGCAACGAAATAACGACCGGCAATTTTATTTTTCGGACTTTAGAATTTGAGCAAATGGAAATAGAATATTTCATTGCGCCCCAAAGCGATTGGAATAAAATTTTTGAAAGTTGGCTGGAATATATTTATGGCTACGCTGATTTAATCGGGCTGGCGCGCGATAATTTCTTTAACCACGAAATTCCGGATGAAGAACGCGCTTTTTATTCCAAAAGAACAATTGACATAGAATATAAATTTCCTTTCGGCCAAGATGAACTTTGGGCAATTGCCTATCGGACAGATTATGATTTATCAGCGCATCAAAAAGCATCAAGCAGGAATCTTGAATATTTTGATGAAGAAACTAAGAAAAGATTTATTCCCCATGTGATTGAGCCGACTTTTGGCGTTGATAGAACACTACTAGCTCTTTTATCAGAAAGTTACAGCGAAGAAGAAGGTAGAGTTGTTCTAAAGTTAAATCCTAAAGTCGCGCCATATAAAGCGGCGATATTTCCATTATTGGCCAATAAGCCGCAATTGGTTGAGTCGGCACGTAAAATTTATGAGGATTTGCGGAAAGAATTTAATGTGGCTTTTGACGATCGCGGCAATATTGGCAAGCGTTATTTTTCTCAAGATGAAATCGGAACGCCTTTTTGTATTACAATTGATTTTGATAGCCTAGAGAAAAGCGATGTCACAGTACGCGATAGAGATACAATGAAGCAGGAAAGGATTAAGATAGAGGACTTGAAGAGTTATTTTGAGAAGAAGCTGAATTAATTTTCTTTAAGCCACTTTTTGTGCCGACAAAAAGTGGCCAAAAAACTCTCGCCACGCGTAAAAAATAAAGAAAAATCGGGCTCGCTTCGCTAAATTTGCTATGCCCAGCGCTTCGCGCTGACAACCACAACACGCAAATTTTTAACGCTCGGCTCGTCTCGATTTTCTAGTTATTTTTTCGCGATGGCGAATAAATTTTAGGCCATGTTTAAAAAATATACTTTACCAAATGGTTTGAGAATTATTACGGCGCCGATTGAAGGAAGTAAATCGGTGACGGTTTTAGTTTTGGTTGGAACCGGCTCAAAATATGAGACAAAAGAGAATAATGGCTTATCTCATTTTTTAGAACACATGTTTTTTAAGGGGACAAAAAAGCGGCCGACCACCTTGGAAATTTCTTCTGATTTAGACGCGGTTGGCGGATCATACAATGCCTTTACTTCAAAAGAGATGACTGGTTATTGGGCTAAGGTTGATGCTTCCCATTTTGATCTGGCGCTTGATTGGGTCTCAGATATATTTTTAAATTCAAAATTAGAAGAAGAAGAAATTGAGCGGGAAAAAGGCGTGATTTTGGAAGAAGTTAATATGTATTTGGATACGCCAATGACCGATATCTGGCATATTTGGGAGAAACTTTTATACGGCGATCAGCCAGCCGGTTGGCTGACGCTTGGCGAAAGAGAAATTATAAAATCAATGCGGCGCGAGCAGTTTTTGCAGTATCTTAAAAATCAATATGTCGCTAAAAACACAATGGTCGTTGTGGCCGGAAGCGAAAAAATAATTCAAAATTCAAAATCTAAAATTCAAAATTGTTTCAAAGATATAAGAAAAGGGAGTTTTAAAAATAAACAAAAGGCCGTTGAGAAACAAAAAACACCGCAGGTTTTAATCCGTTTTAAAGAAACCGACCAGACACATTTAGTTTTGGGCGGGCGAAGTTATGATATTTTTCATAGAGACAGATTTGCTGCGGCTCTTTTAAATACGATCCTTGGCGGCTATATGAGTTCGCGTTTATGGATTGAAATTAGGGAGCGCCGGGGTCTAGCTTATTATGTCCGTTCAATCAATGAGACATATACTGACACAGGATATTTAGTGGCCAACGCCGGGCTTGATATTTCAAGAATCGACGAAGCGATAAAGGTTATTTTGGGAGAATTTAAAAAAATTAAAGAAGAGAAAGTTCCCGATAAGGAGCTTAAGAAAGCTAAAGATCATATTAGGGGCGCGACTTTATTGGCTTTGGAATCATCTGATGAAATGGCCTCATATTTGGGCATGCAAGAAGTGATCAAAAAACAAATCTTGACACCAGAGCAATTTTTCAGTAAAATAGAGAAAGTAACTCCTAATGATTTACAGCGAGTGGCTAAAGAAATTTTCCGACCTGAAAAATTAAATTTGGCCTTAATCGGGCCATTTAAAGATAAGCAGAAGTTTGAGCGGTTGATTAAGATCTAAAAAGTAGCGTAAAATTGTTCGGTAGAAATAATCATATTTTTCCGCACGCCTCTGTTATATTGGCGCTCGCGCCAAAATCAATGAACCCACGGCCAGCCCGATGCAGAAAAATATGATTATTTCCACGCCTTAAAGCGATGAATCAAACAATAAATATTTCAAGTTCTACTATCTGGCGCGCTATTTTCATAGTGATTTTTATTTTGCTTCTCTATTTTGTGCGCGATATTTTAATCTTGGTTTTCACTTCTTTAATTTTGGCGGCAGCGCTTGACCGGCCGATTGATCGTCTGCAAAAACATAAAATTCCCCGTGCTTTGAGCGCAATTTTAATATATGTTATCGCCCTCTCTGTTTCAGGCTTGATTATCTATTTAATAGTTCCGCCTCTGGTTTCTGAGGTTAAGGCTTTTGCTTCCAATTACTCTTTCTATCTTGATAAAATTAGCGATTGGTCAAAAAATACAGCTTCAATTGATTTTAGCGGTTTGTTAAAAGATTTGCCCGGCCAGCTGGCCGGCGGAGTGCAACCGGTTTTGACGGTGATTTCTAATATTTTTGGCGGGTTTGTTTCTTTTATCGTTATTTTCTTTTTGGCGCTATTTTTCAATATTCAAGAAAACGGCGTTAAAAAATTTATTTATTATTTAACGCCCAATAAAAACCGCGAATATATTTTGGAGCTTTTCGGAAAAATCCAGCAAAAGATGAGCGCTTGGCTCTGGGGAAAAATTCTAATTGCTTTTTCTTTGGCGATTTTAACTTCAGCCGGATTGTATTTTATGGGAATAAAATACGCCCTGACTTTGGGCGTTTTGGCTGGTTTGCTAAATTTTATTCCTTATATCGGCGTGATTATCGCCGCCATTCCGGCCATATTTTTGGGATTAGTTGAATCGCCTTTAATGGCATTAATCGTGGCGGCTTTTTATACTTTTCTTAACGCGGTGGTGGAGTCTTTTTTCTTAACGCCGCTTTTAATGAGAAAGGTGACCGGGCTTAATGCCGGGCTTTTGATATTAGTTGTTTTAATCGGCGCCAAACTCGCGGGAGTTTTGGGCATTATTTTGGCAATTCCTACAGCGGTTATTGTTTCTGTCTTAATTGATGAGTATATCAGAGGAAAACAGGTTGTCGGGAAAGAAACTGAACTCTAGTTAACGTTTGCGCTTTCCAATCAGGCGATTAGAGATTAATTTAAGGAAAAAAGCAACGCGATAGTAATAATCGTTACAGATGTTTGAAAGACCAGGCCGAACCAATTGGGGCCCGGTTTTTCTTTTTGAAGATGAACAGTTTCGTGTATAAGCGCCAATACCTTAAGAATTTTTTGTTTTGGCATGCGCCAGTATAAAAATGTGAGTCCGTCAGGGATTATTGATCCAAGCATTGCCCAAGTTATCGGTGAATTTAAAGAAGGCGTGCCAAGAATCCAGAAAACAATGACTACGCCTGCGGCCAAATCCAAGAAGACTTTTAGCATTTGGGACAGAAATTTTTCATTGAATTTTGAATTGACCCTTTTTAAATAATAGATGGGATAATCGTAATGAGGAAATAGATCCAAGAAATAATGTCCCAAAACACCAAGGGCAAAAGCGGTCGCGCTTGAACTAACTTGCGAGCCAATTAGTGCACCGGCAAGAATATGGGGGGCTAGAGTCATAAAACGACTTTAAACTTTAAACTTGTTACTTTATACTTCATAATATGGGTATATTATACATTATTGCGACGCCCATTGGCAATTTGGAGGATTTAAGCTTTCGGGCTTTGCGGGTCTTAAAGGAGGTTGATTTAATTGTTTGCGAAGATACGCGCCAGACTATAAAATTATTAAATCATTATAATATCCAAAAACCGCTGGTTAGTTATTTTCAGCATAGTAAATTATCAAAAATAGAATATATCGGGGAACAGTTGGCGCAGGGCAAAAATATCGCGCTTGTTACAGATGCTGGCACGCCCGGGATTTCGGATCCAGGAGGCATGCTAGTTAACAAGTTAACAGGTGAACAGGTGAACAAGGAAGAATTTAAAATCGTGCCAATTCCTGGTCCAAACGCAGCGATTGCGGCTTTAAGCATTTCTGGCTTACCGGCTGACAAATTTATTTTTATGGGTTTCCCGCCGCACAAAAAGGGGAGAAATAAATTTTTTGATGAAGTCTTAGCTGCAAAATACACGGTCGTATTTTACGAATCAACGCATCGGATTTTGAAAACATTGGGACAATTGAATAAAGTCGCGCCGCAAAAAAATATTGTAGTTTGTCGTGAGCTAACCAAGCAATTTGAATCTATATATCGGGGTAGTGCACAAGAAATAATTAAAATTTTGGAAAGCGATAAAAATAATTTAAAAGGGGAATTTGTGATTGTAATCGGGAAATAAAAAAAGCAGAGCGTTTAATTTGCTCTGCCATTAGGATAGGATGTAATAGGTGGTGGTTGCTATTTCTTTTGAGTTTCGCCGCCGATGTCGATATTTTTGACAATTTTTGGCGGCCGGTCGTCGTCAAGAAGGACCAACGCGTATTTCTCTTCGCCTTTCTTTTTGTATATTATTTCATGAACGATTACGGAGCTTTCTTCTGTGATCATGGGGTTGCTTCCTCCTATAAATGGATCATTTGGCGTATCAATGGCCCTGCCAGAACGGATATTCAGGTACTGGATTATTCTGTCACAGTCGGAGAGCGAAGACACCACAAACCTAGCTTCCTCTTCGGAAGAACTCTGTAAGTTGGTGCATGCCAAAATTAAAGCAGAAAGCGATAGTAATACAATAAAAAGTGCTATCTTTTTCATTCCATCCTCCCTATTTTCATTATTCCGCTAGAATTCGCGGTTAAATTAATATAGTATATATAGATAAAAATGTCAAAATTTTATATCACCACAACCCTGCCTTATATCAACGCTGACCCGCATATCGGTTTTGCGATGGAAATAATTCAAGCGGATGTTTTGGCGCGGTTTTATCGAAAACAAGGCGCTGAAGTTTTTTTTAACACTGGCACAGACGAGCACGGTTTAAAAGTTTTTCGCAAAGCGCAGGAATTGGGCATCGAGCCGCAGGTATATTGTGATCAAAAAGTTGAGGTCTGGAAAAACTTAAAAGAGCTTTTAAATTTAAGCTTTGATAATTTTATTAGGACAACCGATAAGCATCATATAGAAGCGGCGCAGGAACTTTGGCGGCGCTGTAAGCAAAACGGTTATCTTGATAAGAAAAAGTACAAAATTAAATATTGCGTTGGCTGTGAATTGGAAAAAACAGAGTCGGAATTAATTAATGGCTGCTGCCCTTTGCATCCCGACCAAAAACTTGAAATTATTGAAGAGGAAAATTATTTTTTCGCTTTTTCCAAATTTCAAAAAGAGCTCCTTTCTCTTTATGAGGCAAATCCATCTTTTGTTTATCCGCCTAAAAAATTTAACGAGATAAAAAAATTTGTCCAAATGGGGCTGGAAGATTTTAGCGTCTCACGTCTTAAAGCTAAGATGCCTTGGGGCATTGACGCGCCAGATGACAAGGAGCACGTAATGTATGTTTGGTTTGATGCGCTGGTTAATTATATTTCCGCCCTTGGCTGGCCAAAAGATTTGGAAAACTTTAACCAATGGTGGCCGGGAAGCCAAATCGCCGGCAAGGATAATTTAAGACAGCAGACAGCTATGTGGCAAGCAATGCTTTTGGCCGCTGGCTTGCCAAATTCAAAGCAGATTTTTATCGGCGGCTTTATCACCGTCGCTGGCCAGAAAATGAGCAAAAGTCTGGGAAATGTTATCAGCCCCAAAGATATGGTGGATAAATTTGGCGCAGACGGCACGCGTTATTTACTCTTAACTTTGGGAGCTTTTGGCGAAGATGTGGATGTGACAATGGAAAGATTAACGGAAAAATATAATGCCGATTTGGCGAATGGACTAGGAAACTTAATTTCGCGGGTGATAAAATTGTCTCAAAATTATTCTTCGACCAAGCTCCGACCGAAGGTCGGAGCGCGTGGAGAAGTTCTCGACTCGTCCCGCTTGGCGGGACTCGCTCGAACAATAAATGAAAGAATGCGGGAAATGAAATTTAAAGAAATTTTAGATGAAATCTGGGCGCAAGTGGCTTGGGCGAATAAATATATTGAGGAGAAAAAATTGTGGGAATTGGTAAAAAATGATCCGGAAGAAGGAGAGAAGGTTTTAGCAGAGTTACTTTCTTTAATTTCTGAAATTTCAGATGCCCTTACTCCTTTTATGCCCGAAACCGCGGAGAAAATTAAAAATATTTTATCTGGCGGCGAGTCGGGAGAAATATTATTTCCGAGGGTAAAATAATAAATATAAGCGTCATGGATTGCAGGAGTTAATAATATGGATGTAAAATCATATTTGTCGCCCAAAATAAAAATAGGCCAAAGCAAGGTACAGGGGCTTGGGTTGTTTGCGGTCGAAAATATAAAAAAAGACGAAATTATTGGTATAAAAGCGGGGTATATAATTAATAGAGAAACCCTAGAGAGAATAGGAGGATTAAAGAGCGATATAGGGCAAAGTATGCTGCAGGTTAGCGATGAATTTTTCATCGGTCCGTTAACCGCGGATGATATTGGAGATAGCATGATGTATGTTAATCACTCATGCGAGCCCAATATTGGAATGCTGGGCGATGTCATTAATGTAGCGATGAGAGACATAGTTATAGGTGAGGAGTTAACCGCGGATTATGCCGTTGCATTGATCCATCCCTCTCTTTTAATGGAATGCAATTGTGGGGCTATAAATTGCCGTAAGATAATTACTGGCGAAGATTGGAAGCGACCAGAATTACAAGGCAGATATAAAGGATATTTTTCGGCTTATATTCAAAAAAAGATAAAGGAAGAAAAATGACATGGCAACCATTAAGAAAAAAATTTGGCCGGAATATTTTGATGATGTAGCTTCGGGGAAAAAGAAATACGAGCTACGTTTAAATGATTTTAAAGTTAAAGAAGGGGATACATTAATCCTTGAAGAATGGGATCCAAGAACTAAAAAATATACAGGCAGAAAAACTGAGAAGAAAGTAACTTATGTCGGGAAATTTAAGGTTGATAGATTATTCTGGCCGGAAGAAGAGATAAAAGAAAAAGGAATACAGATTATATCATTGGAATAATTTTATGAGTTTTGAATCTAGCAAAGAAAATATAAAAGAGTCGGAGAAAGAGATAAAGTGGCGCCAGGCCGAACAAGAAATTGAGGGTATCGGAGACAAGCGGAGGAAAGGAATTGATGAGGGGATAAAATTTACAGTGGTTTCTCTTAGGGTAAATGGTTTTGGAACTACGGCCTCCTGCGAGGGTCATTTAGATCGTGGCCTCCCTTGGCCATGGGTTGATGTGGAGTCTAAATTAGCGGAAAGTTTGATTGGCAGTCCCCATTATAATGAATTACGAGAAAAGGCCGGAAGCATGTTAAGGAGAGAAGGGAAAATGATTGAGGAAGAGAAATCAGAATACCAGAGTTTAGTTAGCGCGCAAATAGAAGAGAACGAGAAAGAATATAGGCGGCTTAGCGGTTTACTGGAAGAGTTTTACGGGCAAGAATCTCAAAAAAAAGAAGAGGGTCTTGTGGGGGTCGCTCATCTAAAAATCAAAAAATTTCCGTGGAACCAAAGCCGGCTTCAACCGGAAGACGTTCCTGAAAATTTAATGCCGCGGGAAGCCTAGAAATTATGGACCAAGGAAGAAAAATCAAAAAAACTTATGGTATACAGACAAGAGATGGAAAGATTTGCCGATTTTCTTAAAGAGAAATTTTTAACGCAGGGAGTATAAATGATGCTTCAAAGCGCAGGGGCAGATAATTAGTAAGTAAGTAATTCTATGGACATCTTTTCTCACGGCCTTTGGGCCGGTGCGCTTTATAAGGCGATAAATTTAAAGAAGGAAAAGCCTAAATTGAAGGTTTGGCTGGCGGCTCTTTGGTCAGTGGCGCCGGATATTTTTTCTTTCGCGCCTGTTTTTATATGGGTTTTTGCGGGTGTCATTTTTGGCGGAATGAGTTTTTCTGATTTGCCGGGCCCTGATTCAGTTGAGCCAATGGCCAGAAATTCGCTGGCAATTTTTCGGTTCACCGACACGCTTTATAATATCACGCACAGCTTAACGATTTTTCTTATCGCCGCTGGCTTGGTTGGCTTTTTTGGCAAACGCATTCCTTGGGAAGCAGGCGGTTGGCTATTCCATATTCTAATTGATATTCCAACCCATTCTTATAAATTCTATCCAACGCCATTTTTATGGCCTTTTTCTGAATGGAAATTTGACGGATTCGCTTGGGGAAATTGGTGGTTTATGATAATTAATTATTCTTTGTTAATTTTGGTTTTTTTGGCGTTGAGGTCGGCGCGTAAAAAAGGTTAATTGTGCAACCGGTAACTTGATCAATCGTTGCACAGTCTATTAAATCTCCCCTAGCCCCTCCTAAAGGAGGGGAATTACTCCTTATATGCTTATTGATACTCACGCTCACATTAACTTTATTGCCTACAAAGAAGATGGCGGGGAAGTTATAAAAAGGGCATTAGAAAATAATACCTGGATAATTAATGTCGGCTCGCAATGGGATACTAGCCGCCGGGCAGTTGAATACGCCAAAAAATATGAAGAAGGCATATTTGCGGCTGTGGGCTTGCATCCTATTCATTTAAGAAGCATAAAAATAAAAGAGGAATTTGATGAACAGGAATTATTAGAATTTGAAACGCAGGAAGAAAAATTTGATTATGAAAAATATAAAACATTAGCCAGTGAGTCGGGCGCCATAGCTATAGGCGAAACAGGATTGGACTATTACCGTATTAATGAGGAAGACAAGGAAAATCAAATAAAACTTCAAAAAGAAAATTTTTTAGCGCATATTAAATTGGCGCAAGAAATTAGCAAACCTTTGATTGTCCATTGCCGCGAGGCGCATAACGAGGTTTTGGAAATATTAAAGTCGCAAGTGACAAGTGACAAGTTGCAAGGAGTAATTCATTCTTTCTCGGGCCGGTTGAGCCAGGCAGAGCAATATTTAGAAATGGGATTTTATTTAGGATTTAATGGTATCATTACTTTTGCGCGGGATTATGATAAAGTAATAAAGGAAATACCGCTTGAGAGAATTTTGGTTGAAACCGACTGCCCTTATTTAACGCCGATTCCTTTCCGCGGAAAAAGAAACGAGCCTTTATATGTTAAATATGTGGCGGAGAAGATAGCGGAAATAAAAGGAGTTTCGTTTGATGAGGTGTCAGAAGTGACAACGGATAATGCGAGAGGACTATTCTATATATAATGCAAATATCATGCGAATCTTATGCAAATGCCGCAAATAGATAAGATGATCTATCCGGAATTATCATATAAGGTCTGTGGTCTATGTTTTTATATTCATAACCGACTGGGTCGATATAGGAACGAAAAGCAATATGGCGATGCACTAGAAGTTGCTTTTGATGAAGCGGGCATCATTCACAAAAGAGAAAAAAGGTTGCCAGCATCTTTTGTCGGAGAGAAAAGCTATAGGAATATACCGGACTTTATCATTGAAGATAAGCTGATTGTTGATTTGAAAGCCAAAACCATAATCACAAAAGATGATTATTTCCAGATGAGGCGCTATCTAGTCTCTTATAAAAAGAGGCTGGGTCTCATTATTAATTTCCGTCAAAAATATTTGAGACCAAAAAGAATCCTAAATAAATTTGCTTGATTTATTCGCATCATTTGAATATCATTCGCATTTATTTGAATTATATTTATGCTTGAGATCAAAAAATACGGCGAGCCGATTTTAAGGAAAAAAGCTAAACCGGTTGGAAAAATAGACCCGGAGATTTTGAAATTGATAGATTATATGATTCAGGCCATGCGGCAGAATCAGGGAGTCGGCGTGGCGGCAAATCAAATTGGCATTGATTTGAGAATCGCGGTTGTCGACGCGGGCAATGGTTTAAAAATTTTAATTAATCCCGAAATTATTAAAGCAAGGGGAAAAAGCGTTAAGGATGAAGGATGTTTGAGTTTCCCGGGAATATATTTTAAAATCGCGCGGCCAGAAATCGTGGAAATGAAAACTTTAAATAAAAAAGGCGAGGAGGTTATTTTAAAAGCCCAGGGCTTGGAAGCCCGGGCTTTTTGTCATGAGATAGACCATTTAAACGGGAAATTAATTATAGACCATTTAAGTTTTTGGCAGAAATTAAAGTTTAAAAAGGGTCGGCTATCTAATCGTTGATAAAGGTAAGCAAAAAGAAAAAGGGCATAGCGCCCTTTTTAAGTTTGAGATTTAATCTCCTTCATCTTTTCTCCCTGTATATTAGTCGCAAGACGAAGAACGTTACCCCAATTACAACCAGAGAAAAAACTAATTCTGCTGCGCTATTTACTATCAAAGATTTCCACCCTATTTTTCGTGAGAGATCCAAAACAAAGCCTGCCAATCCAAAAGACATATTTGCTATCAGGATTGTAATTGCCCAGAGCGCCAATTTTTGATTGAGGTCCATTTTATTTCTTTCGTTTCTTTTTGTCGCTTTATTAAGAAGTCGCGCTCCGAAGAAGGCGAGGATGCAGGCTGCAATAGCGCAGATCAGGATATCTGTTTTTGAAATAAGCGGTATAGTTTGATAATTTCCGGTCGCGGCTAATGCGTTTAAGAATATAAGCATAAACCACATACAAAATATGGGTAATGCTTTTTCAAAGCGGGTCAATTCCATTTCTGCCATAAGCCCCCTCCTTTTTTAAGATAAAATTTGTTAGTATTTTCTAATGTAAATGAACTTCCATAGCTGTTTATACTCTCTTGGTTCAACAAATCCACCTTTCATTGCTCGCCGGTCAAGCCACGGGTTAATAACGAATGCCCATGCCATATCAGCGATAATCGCTGTCAGAATTAAAGGCCACCATTCTTTCAGAAATCCCATCATTAATTCTATCAAGGCAATCACCCCCTCAATATTTTTTTATAACCATCCTCCCAACATAACAATTCCCAAGCCAATTAATATTACGCCGGCGATTAAATGCAGAAGCCGGATTTTTTGTTTACGCCAATTTTCAGCGCGCTCTGGAGCAAGGCCCCAATACATCGCAAAAACTATAACTAACATTGGTAAAACAAAAATTAAGTTGTAAATAATAAGATATAAAATCGCTTTGATAAACGAAACCTTGCTGGCTAGCATTCCAAGAATTACTACATAGGGCCCAGAAGTGCAGGGCAGTAAAAACAGGCTGATTAAAAGACCAATGGCAAATGCGCCAACGGGATTGGTTACCCTTTTTATCATGGATTTCATTTTTGGCCGCCAGCTTTGCGGAACTTCCATTAAAAAACCCTTGCCATACCAAAAATAATCCTTGATATTTAAAAGCCCAATAATTATGGCTAAAATGCCAATAACTTTATAAAAAACTCCTGAAAAAGAAAGAGTATATTGCCGGATAACAGCGAAAAGCCCGACGCCCATTAGGAAATAGGCAAGAAAAATTGCTGTGGTAAACGCCAGCCCCGCCCAAAGCGCCTTTTTCCTATTACTTTCATCAATTAGCATCGAGGCCATTAAAAGTATTAAAATAGCAAATTCACAGGGATTAATTGCATCAACCGCCGCGCCACAAATAACTGCCACAGGCGTTAAATGCAGCGATTGAAGGCCTGTATGGCAGGCGGCTTCATCCGCAGAGGCAAATTCAGGCAATAAAAAAACAGCTGCAATAAGTATTGATAAAGCTATCTTTACGGCTAAGTGTTTATTCATATAGTCTTTGGATATAGTAGATCATATTTGAAAAAAAAGCAAAATTGAGGTAGAGTAAAATAAAAATCCACCCCGACCCTCCTTTTCCAAAGGAGGGGATATTCCTTCTTTCGAAAAAGGGAGGCCAAGATGGATTTGGAATATATGGATAAATATGACCCGAAAAAAGTAGAGCCCAAATGGCAGAAGTTTTGGGAGGAACATCCCGAGCTTTTTTCAGCCAAAGAAGATTCCAAGGGAAAAAAGGAATAGATTTTGGATATGTTTCCATATCCTTCAGGCGATGGTTTGCATACCGGGCATGTTGAAAGCTATACCGCAACAGATATCATTTCCCGTTATTGGCGTATGAAGGGAAAAAATGTTTTGCATCCGCAGGGCTTTGACGCTTTTGGTTTGCCGGCAGAAAACTTTGCCATTAAAACAAAGATTCATCCTTCGCAAACCACTCAAAAAGCAATTGCCACTTTCAAGCAGCAAATGAATATGCTCGGATTTTCCTATGATTGGTCGCGGGAAGTTAATTCGTCTGACCCAAAATATTATAAGTGGACACAATGGTTTTTTCTTTTACTTTACAAAAATGGTCTGGCATATAGGGGTAAAGCAAAAGTTAATTGGTGCAATTCTTGTCAAACGGTTTTGGCCAACGAACAGGCCGAAGGCGGAGTTTGCGAGCGATGCGGCAGTCCGGTTGTGCAAAAGGATTTGGAGCAGTGGTTTTTTAAAATTACTGATCTTATTGAATCCAAGGGCGCTACTTCCGGATTGCTACAGGGTCTTGATAAAATTGACTGGCCAGAATCAACCAAAGCCGGCCAGCGCAACTGGATAGGGAAGTCAGAGGGAGCGCAGTTTAAAATGGAAATTATAACCAGTACCACCCCGGCCTCCGGCCACCCCTCCTCAGCTGAGGAGGGGACGAAAGGGGAGGTGTTGGATTATATTGAAGTTTTTACAACGCGATTGGACACGGTTTTTGGGATGACTTTTGCCCTTATCGCTCCGGAACATAAGATTATCAACGAGCTTAAATCGCAAATTGAGAATTGGAGTGAGGTTGAAAAATATATTGAAGAGGCCAGGAAAAAATCAGAGTTGCAAAGAATTTCTGAAACCAAAGAAAAAACAGGAGTGGAAATAAAAGGCGTAAAAGTTATTAATCCTTTTACCGAGCAGGAAATTCCGGTTTTTATTTCCGACTTTGTTTTAGCGCATTATGGAACAGGCGCTGTTATGGCCGTTCCCGGACACGACCAGCGCGATTACGAATTTGCTAAAAAATTTAACCTGCCGATTATTGAAGTGATAAAAAGCGAGGACAGAAAATCATCAATTGAAAAGGAGGCATTTATAGAAGATGGGGTATTGGCTAATTCGCGCGAATACGACAATACAACTTCTGCAAAAGCACGCGAAAAATTAATTGAGTGGATCCAGAAAAATAATCTGGGCGAAAAGAAAATTAATTACAAAATGCGCGATTGGTTGGTTTCGCGGCAAAGATATTGGGGCGCGCCAATCCCGATAATTTATTGTCCGCAATGTTGTCATTCCCGCCCCGCATCGCAGTACGGGGCGAATCTAGAAAACGAAAAATCTGGATCCCGGATCAAGTCCGGGATGACAGAATTTGAAATTACAGAGATTGACGGAAAAAAATATGCGATGGTCCCCATTCCAGAAAAAGATTTACCAGTGCTTTTGCCTGATGATGTTGATTTTATGCCGCATGGCGAATCCCCTCTTTCAAAATCAAAAAAATTTCACGATGTTTCGTGTCCAAAATGCGGAGAGAAGGCGAAAAGGGAGTCAGACACAATGGACACATTTGTCTGTTCCTCCTGGTATCATTTCCGTTATGCTGATCCGAAAAACGAAAAAGAATTTGCCAGCAAAGAGAAAATAGAGAAATGGTTGCCAGTTGATTTGTATGTTGGGGGCGCGGAGCATACGGTTTTACATCTTTTGTATTCCCGTTTTTTTACCAAGGCCTTGCATAATCTCGGCTACATTGATTTTGACGAGCCGTTTTTAAAAATGCGGCATCAAGGAATAATTTTGGCTGAAGACGGCCAAAAAATGTCAAAGTCGCTCGGCAATGTTATCAATCCTGATTCGGTGGTGGCACAATATGGCGCCGATGCCTTACGGATGTTTGAAATGTTTATGGGGCCGCTGGAAGATGCAAAACCTTGGAATACTAAGGGGATCACCGGGATCTATAGGTTTTTGGAGAAAGCATGGAGGATAAGCTTAAAGTTTAAAGTTAAAAGTGAAAAGTCAGGGCTAGAAGTTAAAAGTTTAATACATAAAACAATTAAGAAAGTTAGTGAAGACATAGAAAAATTAAAATTTAATACAGCTATCAGCGCATTAATGGTTTTGCTAAATGAGATTGAAAAAAACGAAGAAATGCCCATCGAGGTTTTTGAAAAGTTTTTAATTCTCCTTTCGCCCTTTGCGCCGCATATCTCAGAGGAGATTTGGTCACAGTTAGGTCATGAAGAAAGTATTTTTAAAGAAAAATGGCCTGAATATAATCCCGAATTAATTAAAGAAGAGATAATTGAGTTGATCATTCAGATTAACGGCAAGGTGCGCGATACGATTTCTGTGGCGGTTGATATTTCGGAAACTGACGCTAAAAAACTCGCGCTTGAAAGCGAGAAGATAAAAAAATATCTTTTGGGCAGAGAGCCAAAGAAAATTATTTTTGTTAAAGAGAAACTAATAAATATTGTATTGTGATTTTCAGTTTTTTATATAAAAAGATTGACTTTAAAGTGCTATTGCGATAGATATAACATAAAGGGAGCAAAAATCGGTATCTGTTGCATGGGGCGTGTGGAAATAAGCAAAATGAGAAGTCCCGGGCTAGTATCGTTTTGCAAAACTTCCATAATCTTGCTGGAGGCCAGGCGCATTTATTGCGGCTGTTGCCGAAAAAAAGAGTGCATGAAAGATTTTGCCGGTTAATCTCCTCTCTCCCTTCCCCCTTGCATCAACAAGGGGGATTTTCATTTGTATTTTTAGCGAGATTGAGGATATAATTGATTTAAAGATATGGACGTTATTAAAATCAACCCCGAAAATTTAAGGCCTTCGCGATACGGCATAGAAAAAGCCGCCGAAATTATTTTGCGCGGCGGGGTAGTTGTAATTCCTACAGACACTGTTTATGGTTTGGCGGCTGACGCGACAAAAGAGTATGCTGTCAAAAAGATTTTTAAAATAAAAAAAAGACCGGAAACCAAGCCTGTGCCTTTGATTGTCCGCGACTTAGAAATGGCAAAAAAACTGGCGTTTGTCGATAAAAGGCTTGAAAGAATTTTAAACCTTATCTGGCCGGGCGCCATCACGGCTATTTTGCAAAAAAAATTTAATTTGCCAGAAATTGTGACAGCCGGGAAAAGAACGATTGGCCTGCGGATTCCAGATTATAAACTAATTCATTTTTTGATTGAAGAGATTGGCCGGCCTCTTACTGCCACTTCCGCTAATATTTCCAGTCAGCCGCCATCAAATAAAATTGAGGATGTTTTAAGCCAATTTCGAAACGAATTTTTTCGGCCGGATTTGGTTTTGGATGCTGGCGATTTGAAATGTTGTGAACCTTCAACTGTTCTTGATTTATCAACTGATCAGCCAAAAATTATCAGAATTGGGCCAGCTAGCCCTAAGAAGTTGATGGAGATACTTTCAATATGATTTTCATGCCGCTTTTTTGGCAGCAAAAAAGCGGCGGAAAAAACTGCGCCCAGAGCGTAAAAATTTAATAAAATCGGATTCGCCTCGCTAAATTTGCTATCCACAACGCCCCAACCTTACGGTCGGGGCCCCACCACAGCACGCAAATTTTACGCTTGGCTCATCGCGATTTTATTAATAAATTTTTCGCTATAGGCGGTGAATTAATTGGATTATTTAATCTTTCAGTATTTCAACAATCTTGCTGGGCAATATAAGATAGTCGCTGATTTGGCGATTTTTTTTGCTCGCTTTTTCCAATATTTTTTAATTGGCGGAGCGATTCTATTTTTGCTGGCGAGGAAAAATAAACTAGGCAGGATAAAAAGTTTTAAAATTATCATTTTGTCTTTTGCGGCGGCCTTAGTTTCCCGTTTTATTTTCGCCGAAATTATTCATCTTTTTTGGTCTAGGCCCCGACCATTTTTAAGCCACGAAGTTTATAAATTAATTCCTGTTTTAACGGACGTCTCTTTTCCTTCGGGCCATATGTCGTTTTTATTCGCTTTTAGCGTTGCCGCATATTTATTAATTAAAAAAACCGACCCCTCAATTAAATGGGTCGGCTGGCTGCTTTTTTCAGGCAGTTTTTTAATCGGCATTGCCAGAATTTTTTCTGGAGTCCACTATCCTTCAGATATTCTAGCAGGCATTATTTTAGGGATTCTGGTGGGGTGGGGAAGCTATGTAATATTCAAAAAATGGTGGTAGGGGATTAATATGTTAGCTTTCTATCCAAAGAGTAACTTTTTCAAAATAACATCCGGCCTGAGCCGTTTTTTTAATTCAAAAAATGTTTTATCGCCTCGAATCACCCGGCAGAATGTATTCCAGGAGCGATCGTTATTTTTTAAGACATTAAAGACAAACGAAGATATAGGCATAAGTATTCCAGAAAGTTTTTTTGAAGCTTTAAGTTCCGGCATAATCTGTTGGTTGATGTCGGTTTCGTAATCCCCGATAGCTTTTTTATGTCCTTCAAAAAATCTTTTTATTTGTTTGGCCGCGATTTTGGCGCTTTTAATAGCATAAAAAATTCCTTCGCCCGTCCAATAATCTACTAACCCCGCTGCTTCGCCAACCAAAAGCGCCTGTTTGGCAGTAATGGGTTTTCCGCTTGTGCGGTGATTAAATAAGTGGCCAGTTAGATTCAGGTTATCCGTTTTGACTCCTAGATATTTTAATAGTTCAAAAAGATACAATTTTAATTGCTGGCCGGAAGTTATTGGTCCGCCAACGCCAATTGAGAATAAATCGCTTTTTGGAAATACCCAGCCATAGCAATGCTTTATGGTCCCCAAATCAAGGAAAATCGTTTGGGCGTTAAGGGCAGAATAATTTTTTGCTAGACTGGCCGGAATTTCAACCTGGATGGCCACTCCCATAAAATCAATTGGGTTTAACCCAATGTTTTTGGCAACGAAACTATCTGCGCCGTCAGCGCCAACTAAAATTTTTCCTTGAAAAAAGTTAGTAGATGTGTTTATTTGCCAATTATCTTTTTCAAAAAATATGTTTTCTATCCTCTGGCCATCAAAAAATTCAGCACCAGCCTCTTTTGCCTTTTGAACTAAAAAATCATCAAATTTTTCCCGTTTAATCATAGCAACCAGGCGCTTATCGTAGCTTCTTGTAAATTCTTTTTTAAGGCCATGAGCTAGGGTAATTTTGGAAATTTCGCATTCAATAATCGAGCTAATATCAAAGGGGAGGACACTAAAGACCCTGTTGCTTAATCCGCCGGCGCAAACTTTTTTTCTCGGAAATTTTTCTTCATCAATAAGCGCGACTTTGAGTTTTGATTGCGCGAGATAAAAAGCCAGCGAAGATCCTGCTGGCCCAGCGCCGACGATTACTATGTCGTAATTTTTGTCCATTGAGGAATGAAGCTAGTGCCGCTGGTCGGAGTCGAACCGACATGAGCTTGCGCTCACAGCATTTTGAGTGCTGCGTGTCTGCCAGTTTCACCACAGCGGCGCGACCTTCTTTAGATTTATCTTATTTGGATAACTGCTATTTGTCAATTTGGATAGTTGAAGTATAATAGACTTAAATGGCCAAAATTATTTCATTTATCAATCAAAAGGGAGGCGTTGGGAAAACGACCTCGGCTGTTAATTTGGCAAGTTATTTAGCCGCGCTTGGTAAATATGTTTTGTTAGTTGATTTAGATCCGCAAGCCAATGCTACAGCTGGTCTTGGTTTTGAGCCAGAAAGCCTGGAAAGAAGTCTTTATCATAGCTTGCTTGGCCAGGCACACCCTTTGGAATTAGTTAAAAAGACCAATCTTTTCGGTTATGAGTTGATGCCTTCTTCTTCGGATTTGGCCGGAGCGGCAGTGGAGCTAGTTTCTATTCCCAATCGAGAGTTTAGGCTTTACGAACTTTTAAATAGCATCCGGACTAACTATGATTATATAATAATTGATTCGCCGCCAAGTCTGGGACTTTTAACAATTAATGGTTTGGTAGCGGCAGATGAGGTTATCGTTCCGGTGCAGTGCGAATATTATGCTTTGGAAGGGTTAGGGCAACTTTTAAAAACCGTTAATTTAATTCAGGAAAATTTAGGCAAGGATTTAAAGATTAAGGGCGCGCTCTTAACGATGTTTGATAAACGTAATAAACTTGCTCAACAAGTAGCTAAAGAAGTGCGTTTGCATTTTCCCGGCTATGTTTTTGAATCAGTTATTCCCCGTTGTATCAGACTGACCGAAGCGCCGAGTTTTGGCCGAACAATCCTGCAATACGATCCATCTTCCAAGGGCGGAAAAGCATATAGGCAACTAGCAGAAGAATTTTTGAGAATGGAAAGTTAAATTTTGCTACGGAATACAGATAAGTACAGATATACGGATAAAAACAAAATCCACCCCGCCCCTCCTTTAAAAAGGAGGGAGATTCCTCCCTTTGAAAAAGGGAGGGTAGGAGGGATTTGGATTTAATCTGTATATCTGTAATAAATCCATAATCCGTAGAGAAATCATGCAAAATATCGGCAAAGGCCTTCATTCATTAATTCCGCCAAAATCAGCTTCCGGCGAAGTTTCTTTTCCGAAAATCTCCCAGCCTCTAAGGTCAAAAAAAGAGAGCGTTTTTAATGTCGAAACGAATAAAATTAAACCTAATCCCATGCAGCCGCGTCAGGAAATGGACAGAGAAGATTTGCAGGATTTAGCGGAATCAATAAAAGAACACGGCATTTTGCAGCCTTTGATTGTTACCAAATCTGTCAAGGATTTAGCCAAGGGGCAAGACGTTGAGTATACATTAATTGCCGGCCACAGGCGATGGGAGGCGGCTAAAATGATCGGTTTGCCGCATGTGCCAGTTATTATCAGGGACTCCACGGAGCAGCAAAAATTAGAATTGGCTTTAGTTGAAAATCTACAAAGGAGCGATCTAAATGGCCTTGATAAGGCCAAAGCATTTAAGCGCTTAAGCGAGGAATTTGATTTAACGCATCAGGAAATCGCGCAGAAAGTTGGCAAAAGCCGAGAGCTGGTAACAAATACCATCAGGCTTTTAAATCTTCCCCAGGAGATTAAAGATGGAATGATGGCGGGAAAAATTTCCGATGGTCATGCCAGAACCCTAGCTGGCATAAAAAGCCCGCAAGCGCAGAAGGCGCTTTATGACGAGATTATCAAAAACAATATGAATGTCAGGCAGGTTGAGCAGAGAGTGAGAGAAATTTCCGTTAAAGCTCATAGGCGGAAAGTATTTTTGGACCCGGAAATTAAAAAAATCGCCGGGGAATTAACGGCGTTTTTGGGAAACAAAACTGAAGTTAGGCGGGCGGGTATTGGCGGGAAAATAGTTATTGAATTTTCAGATAAAGGGGACTTAGAAAAAGTGATTAAAAAGATTTTAAAATCGTAGAAGCCAATTCACGCAAGGCCGAATTCTAGAAGCCAATTCACGCCAAATTGGCGTTTCGTCTGGCTTATAGTATTTTATTTTGGCGTTTTGTTTATTGGCCTCTACTATTTCCTCCACGACACCGGAATTAATCTTTCGGTGTTTTTTAGCTTTTTGATATTTGAACAGCTGATTTTGTGGACGGATATGCCGCGGTTTAAGGTTATATAACCAATTATTTCGTCGCCTACTTGAGGATGGCAGCATTTAGCAAAATTGGTTAAGATTCTTGTCTCGCCTTTGATTTCAACGGCTTGCAGAGGAAGTCTTTTTTTGCGAATGGGCGGCGGTTGAATAATTTTAGGCGTTGGTTTAGCTTCTTCTATTTCTGGCTCCTGTAGCCCAATTATTTCGACTCTATTTCTCTTAAACCAATTTTTTATTTTGTTTCTGGCAAAATTTGTTTTAACAAAATTTAGCCAGTCGCGAGAGGGCTTTTCTTTGTTTTGGGTAACAATTTCCACAACCTGTCCATTATTAAGCGGCTGGTCTAAAGAAACAAGCTTTCCTTCAATTTTTGCGCCGACACACCGATGGCCAATGGCTGTATGGACGCGATAGGCAAAATCAATCGGCGTGGCTCCTTCTGGCAAATCAATCAGGTCGCCCTTGGGGGTAAAAACAAAAATCTGGTCTTTGAATAAATCAATTTTTAGCGATTGAATAAATTGGGGGTCGGCTTCCTGCTCTTTCTGCCACTCCTGCAATTCCTTTACCCAAGTGAGCTCCTTTTCGGGCGGTTTATAAAAAAGCCGTTTGATATAAGCCATAAGCCCCTTTTGCTCTGAATAATACCAATGAGCGGCGATGCCGTATTCGGCTTCTTTGTGCATTTCGGGCGTTCTAATTTGAAATTCCGTAATTTTTCCGCCCGGACAAAAGACGGTTGTGTGAAGCGATCGATAGCCATTCGGTTTTGGCAGAGCAATATAATCTTTTATTCTGCCGGGCAACGGCCGCCATAATTTATGGATAACGCCAAGCGCGGCATAGCAGTCATCTATATCTTTGACAAGAATTCGCAGCGCCACTAAATCATATATTTTATTTAAATCCATATCATAGCGCTGGAGTTTTTTAAAAAGACTAAAATATCTCTTGGCGCGGGAATGAATTTCCAGCGGTACAACATTAATTTTTTCAAGCTCCCTTTTAATTATTGGCATCAATCTATTCAAATATCTATCCCGTTCTTGATATTTGTCTTTCACCTGATTAAGCAGCCATTTGTATTCCTGCGGGTAGACCAAAGGAAAAGCCGCATCTTCCAGCTCGCCGGAAATTTTCCGCATACTTAAGCGGTAGGCAATAGGTGCATAAATTTCCAATGTCTCCTGGGCCAGCCTTCTTTGCTTTTCTTTATCAAAAACTGAAATTGTCTTTAAGCCATGCAGCCGATTAATTAATTTAATAATCACCACCCGGATATCTTTGGCGGTGGCCAAAAACAATTTTCTTAAATTTTCCATGCTGCGCTTAACTCCTTTATGCTCAACCTTCCCAACATTGGTTACGCCCTCAACTAAAAACACAACTTCTTCTCCAAACTCTTTTTTTAGTTCCAGCCGGTTGACATCAGTTTTTTCCAAGGCTTCGTGAAGAAGGCCGGTTATGACAGAGGGAGAGCCTAAATTTATTTCTGCTAATTCCAAAGCGATTTCAGCACAATGGTCAATCATAGTTTGTCCGGAGAGCCTTTTTTTCTCATTGTAGATTTTTTTGGCATAATTAAAAGCCCGGCCGAGCTGGTCTTTGCTAAGCCTGGGATTTATCTGCTCTATTCGCATTAAAAATTCTTCTTTTTCCATGGCATATTAATAGTGTAAAATTCTTAACCTGCCCGCTAAAGCTTGTTTGGCGCATGCGGGCGAGTTCGCCCATGCGAATAAAATCCGAGTCATCCGGGTGTAATCCGGATAATCAGGGTCGCCTTGAAAAACATTGACAATCTTGACGAAAAGCCTATAATTATATGATAAAAGAGAGTCAGTTCCTTTCAAAAAACTTAAAAATTGCTGATAAAGAAGTATAACACGGAGGTGTAAAAATGGGCAAAGAAAGGGTTTCTGCTGCTCCTGTGGCAGTAGGATTTATTAGAAATCCCAAAAGCGAATTATTGCTTGTTGGAAGATTGAATTTATTAACGCTTCCGACCGGCCATATGAAGCCGGGCGAAAAAAGCTTAAAAGAAACACTCGTGCGGGAAATGGTTGAAGAACTAAGCATAAAACCTGATCAGATTAAAATTACAGAATCTCTCGGAACACTCTTTCGTGACAATGGCAGTGGACTAAAGGTCTTTGAGATTTTTTCTTGTAAAATAGGGCAAGGAACAGCGGATGAGGTTAGATACAAGGAAGATGGAGAAGTAATTCATATGTGGCTGACTCCGGCACAAGCTATAAGATCTAGCGCATTAGATCCGCTGGCAAGAGAAGCCATCAGTATGTTTATCAAGAAATATCCAAGATACACAGGTCCGCAGAGCAATAAGGAGGGGTCATGGAGAAAGAGAGATTTACAAGATCAGGGAGCAAGAGGCCAGAGAGCCGTCAATTTTTAAAACTTTATCAGCAAAAAACAGGGCCTCGATTAATTTTAAAATCGAGGCCTTTTATTTTTCTTCTTTTTGGATAAAGCCGCATTCTTTGTTTGAGCATTTAATTCGGCCTTTTTTATCAGAGATCAACAGGGAGCCGCATTTGGGGCAGGTTTCGCCGGTTGGCTTGTCCCAGAGAGCGAATTTGCAGTCGGGATAATTTGAGCAAGCATAGAAAATTTTTCCCTTTCTGGTTCTTTTTTCATTGATTTTTCCCTGTTTACATTCCGGGCAAGTCACGCCGGTTGAATTGGCAATGTTTTCAGTATAACGGCATTCAGGAAAACCGGAGCAAGCATAGAATTTTCCAAAACGGCTGGTCCTAATTACTAGCGGCTTGCCGCATTGGGGGCAAGTTTTGTCTGTCGGCTCAACAGGCGCTTTTTGTTTTTTTACTTCTTCGTATTTTTGGTCTAAGTTTTCTTTAAAGGGATCATAAAATTCTTTAATAACTGGTTGCCATTTTATTTGGCCTTCAGCTATTTTGTCTAAATCCTCTTCCATATGCGCGGTGAATTTTAAATCAACAATTACGGGAAAATGTTCAACTAATAAATCGTTAACCGTAAAACCAATATCAGTCGGGAAAAATTTTCGCGCCTCATCTTTTTGGATATAATTTCGGTCTTGGATGGTGGAAATAATCGGCGCATAGGTTGATGGCCGGCCAATGCCGTCTTCTTCCAAAGCCTTAATCAGTGTTGCTTCTGAGTATCTTGGCGGTGGTTGGGTGAAATGCTGGCTAGAAATTAATTTTATCAATTCCAAAATTTCTTTTTCTTGGAGCGACGGCAAATCCATTTCTTGAAATTTTATCGGATAGACCCTTAGAAAGCCATCAAATTTCATCATTGAACCATTGGCGCGGAAAATGTGATTATTCGCTTCAATATCAATACTAGTTGAATCAAAAATTGCGCTTGACATCTGGGAAGCCAAAAATCGCGACCAGATAAGTTGATAGAGTTTTGCTTGGCTTGCATCTAGTTTAAGATTCTCCGGCTCAGCTTCCGGAGAAGTTGGCCTAATTGCTTCGTGCGCTTCCTGCGCGCCTTTTGATTTTGTTTTGTATGTTTTAGAAAACCCCGGCCAATAAGTAGCCCCAAATTTTTCTAAAATAAATTTTTTAGCAGCGTCCAAAGCTATTTGGGAAATATTTAAAGAATCGGTTCGGTGATAAGTTATATGACCTTCTTCATAGAGTCTTTGCGCCAAACTCATTGTCATCTTGGCCGAAAAATGGAATTTTTGCCAAGCAGCCTGTTGAAGAGTGCTGGTGGTAAATGGCGGCAGGGGATTTCTCTTCGTTTCTTTTTTCTCTATTTTTGCAATCTGATATTTTGCACCTTCAAGATCTTTTAAAATTTTATCGGCGTTTTCCTTAGTTCCAATATCAAGCTTGCCGATTGGTATTTCTCCTCTTTTGATAAGGGTCGCGGTGAATTCTTTTTCCGACTCAGCTTTTTTAAGCAGCGCTTCTATGCTCCAGTATTCTTCCGGTTTAAAATTTTGGATTTCCCGTTCTCTCTCAACAATTAAGCGCACAGCCACTGATTGCACTCGTCCAGCTGAAAGGCCCTTGGCTATTTTACGCCATAAAAAAGGCGAAAGCTGATAGCCAACAATTCTATCTAAAATTCTGCGCGCTTGCTGGGAATCAACCAAATCCATATCTATTCTTCGGGGATTTTTGAGCGCCTCTTGAATCGCACTTTTGGTTATTTCATGAAAAACAATTCTGTCTGATTTTTCGGCATCCAGTTTTAAGGCCTGCGTTAAATGCCAGGCAATGGCTTCGCCTTCGCGGTCTTCGTCAGTTGCCAGAATAACTTTGTCTGCTTTCTCTAAAGATTTTTTTATCGGCGTCAACTTTTTTCTGGATAGCATTGGCACAACATATTTTGGCTCAAAATTATTTTCAATATCAATGCCGAGCTCCTTTTTTGGCAGATCGCGGATATGGCCAAAAGAAGACACGACCGAATATTCCTTGTTCAGGAATTTTTGGATTGTTCGGGCTTTAGTTGGGGATTCAACGATGATAAGATCCATAAATAGTTAGAAGGTTTAAGTTAAAAGTTCAAAGTCAAAGTTGAAAGTTTAAAATTTATTGCGCAAAGCGCGATGCCAAAATTTTTCATTTTCAACTTTTAATTTTTAACTTAGTTCTTTCGAGATCTATCTTGAAAGAACGTAATTCATTCCTCCTAAATTTCTAATCTTTCCTTTTATCTCCATCAAGGCAATCGTGGCGTTAATTGTCGCGGTGTCTATTTTAGTTTCAATTACGATTTTGTCAATATGCGTTGGCTCGTCTCCGAGTATTTCTAAAATTTTTGCCTCCTCTTCGTTGTCAGGCAGAATTTGTCGAATTTCAATCTGCTCAGTTAGCGCTTTCAGGTTTAATTCTTCTAAAATATCATTGGTGCCAAGAACTAGCTTTGCCCCCATTTTTATTAAGTTATTTGGCCCAATTGAAGTTTGAGAATATATGGGGCCGGGGATAGCAAAGACTTCGCGGTTTTGTTCTAAAGCATGCTTGGCAGTAATTAAGGCGCCGGATTTTTCTTTTGCTTCAATAACTAATGTGCCAAGCGATAAACCACTGATAATGCGATTTCGGGCATGAAAATGGTGTTTCAAAGCCGGCGTGCCGGGCGGATATTCTGAAATCACCGCGCCGTTTTCTGAAATTTGCTGGGCTAATCGGCGATTTGATGGCGGATAAACGCTCTGTTCGTCAATGCCAGAGCCGACAACTGCGATTGTCCGTTTTTTATCCTGCAGGGCCGCCATATGCGCCAGTGAATCAATTCCGCGCGCCAGGCCCGAAACAATAGTTAAACTAGCTTGGCTTATTTGATTAGCTAAATGCGAAGCAACCTGTTGGCCATAGAGAGTCGGTATTCTTGTTCCGACTATTGCCAGCGCCCTTTCGTCTTGAGGCATAATTTTCCCTCTAACATATAATAGCGGAGGCGGGTCGTAGATTTCTTTTAAAAGCGAGGGATAGTTTTCGTCTGAAATTGTAATAACATCAATGTTGTGCGCTTTTAATTCTTCAAGTTTTTTATCCGGATTAATAGTTATCCTTCGGCTGCAAAATTCTTTGATAATATTTTCATCAAGCCCGGCGTTTAAAAGCTCCAATTCTTCTGCTTTCCAGGCGTTTTCCAAATTTCCAAAATAATTCAATAGCCGCTTGATTCTTTGCGGCCCGATTTTTTCGTGGAATTGGTTGAAGGCGATAAAGTATTTTGTTTGGTCGCTCATCCTTTTGTCATTCTGGGCCCCTACCCGTCCGGCAGACGGGAACCCGCAATCTAGATTCCCGTTTTCACGGGAATGACAGAATAGAAATTAAACAACTTGTATTTAATATAACACTTAGAATAAATCGCGACAAATTTGACAGATTAACGGCCCAGCTGTATATTAAAATTAAAATTTGTTTTTTAAAAAAAGGAGGCAGTTATGTTCCCGAATATTTCTGAAAAGCAAAAGAATACCCTTGGATCGTTTGTTGAGCTTTTATGCCTGTATTTTAAAGGAAAAGAGATCCCTCTAAAATATTACATGGATAGATCTTGGTTTATTGAGAATCGACAGCGAATTGGGTGTTTGCCTAATACTCCTGGCGCAGAAGAAAAGTTCGGCGGTTGGTTTAATTCTTTGGAGAAAGGCGACAAGAATATTTGGGCTCGGTTCCTCGGCGATCTTTCGGACGCCGGGGTAAGCGAACATATGTATGCAGAAGTAAAAAAATATTCGCCCTTTGCAGATGAGCTTATTGTTGTCAAGCGAGGCGCAGGCGAAATTTATTTGTCTAAGCACGAGGGGCATGCGTTGATGAAAAATGTTTTTCCTGTTGAGTGCGGAGAAACATTTTTGGTTTTTTCAATCGATAGACGACAGATTATCTATCCAAGGCCATGATTAAGGTTATAAGCCCGAGCCATTTTTAGGATTCGGGTTTTTTATTTCTTCATTTCCTCCACCCCGTTAGAAATTACTGCGATTAATCGTATGAGGCAAAATTATCTTTTTGCGTTATAAGTATACTTATTTATGTTTATACGTTCTCATAATTTCTAACGAGGTCCACCGCTTCATTCAGCATCTGGATATATAGATTAAGCCCCACGGCGTTGATTTGGCCTGATTGTTCGCGGCCCAAGATATTGCCTGCCCCGCGGATTTCCAAATCGCGCAGAGCGATTTGATAGCCAGAACCAAGCGCTTGCGCTTCTTTTAGCGCGTCTAATCTTTGTTGCGCAATGTCGGTCAGATTTTTTTCATTATACAAAAAATAGGCATAGGCCTGTTTATCAGAGCGCCCAATTCTGCCTCGCAATTGATAGCTTTGGGCCAGGCCAAGTTTTGTCGCGTTTGCAACAATTAGAGTATTAACATTGGGAAAATCCAAGCCGTTTTCAATAATTGTTGTGGCCACTAGAATATCAATCTTTTTTTCGCCAAAATCATCCATCACTTTTATCAATTGTTTTTCGTTCATGCGGCCGTGAGCAATAGCAATATAAATTTTCCCCCCCTCCTTTTTAAAGCCTGCCTGTCCGGTAGGCAGGGAGGGGTGGGGTGGATTTTTTGAATTATCTCCATCCGTAGAATAAATCCCTCCCAGCCTCCCTTTAAAAAGGGAGGAGTTTTTTAGTAATTTCTCAATCTGCTTCTTTGCCAGTTCAATTGTTTCAATCCGATTATGCAGATAATAAATTTGTCCGCCTCGCTTTAATTCAAATTCAATCGCTTTTTTAATTGTTTTTGGTGAATAGGGTTCAATAAATGTTTTAACTGCCAATCGGCCGGGCGGCGCGGTTTGAATTAAACTGATATCGCGCAAGCCGGTTAAAGATAAATGCATTGTTCTTGGGATAGGCGTGGCGCTCAAACTTAAAATATCTATGTTGGCGCGCATTTCTTTAAATCGCTCTTTTTGTTTAACGCCAAATCTTTGTTCCTCATCTATTATAACTAGTCCAAGACTTGGAAACTCTACGTCTTTTTGAATGAGACGATGGGTGCCAATAACAATATCAGTCTGGCTGTCTTTAATTTGTTTTATGGTTTGAGCCTGATTCTTTTTTGATTCCAATCTTGAAAGCAGCGCGATATTAATTGGAAATTTTTTAAGCCGGTTTAAAAAATTATGATAATGCTGGTGGGCTAAAATGGTTGTTGGCGTGATTAAAGCTACCTGTTTGCCAGCAGTTACTGCTTTAAAAGCCGCGCGCAAAGCGATCTCTGTTTTGCCAAAACCAACATCCCCGCAAATTAATCTGTCCATTGGTTTTTCCGATTCCATATCTTTTTTAACGTCTCTCATAGCAGACAATTGATCTTCGGTTTCAATATATAAAAAAGAATCTTCCAGCTCTTTTTGCAAAGCGTCATCTGGCGGAAATTTAAAACCAGAAACTGCTGCGCGCTTGGCATAAATCTCCAATAATTCTTTAGCCAGATTCAAGGCGCTTTCTTTGATTTTTCTTTTGGTTTTATACCAGAGCGTTCCGCCAAGGCGATGCACAATCGGCGTTTCAAAGCCAATGTATCTGGTTAATTTTTCTTCCAGTTCAAGCGGCACATAAAGCCGGTCATTTTTGGCGTATTCTAAAACGAAATATTTTTCTTGACTCTCGGGCGTCGGCGAGTTAAAAGAAAGCTCGCCACCTAGTTCTTTGGCAAAGCCCTTAAAAATGCCAATGCCATGGTCCAGATGAACCAGATATTCATTCGGTTTTAAATTTGCCAGAAGTTGCGAAGGCGCTTGTTTTTTAAGGGCTTTCTTGATTGTTTCTGGCTTTTCGTCGATTTTAATTTCAAGAGAAAAAATTTCAGCCAGCTCATTGCCGGAAAATTCAAGGCGCAAGGCCGAATCCATATTTATCGGAAAAATATCTAAGATCCCGCCGCGTTGGGAGAGCTCGCCGGGTCTAGCCAATGTTTGCACGCGCTCATAACCAAAATTAGTCAGTTTTCTTAATAGCTCAAATAGATTTATTCTCTGATTTTTTTCTAAAAAGATCGTATTATCCTTCCACCAGATCTGGGTTTTAGCTACTTCTTCTATTTTTTTTTGGTTTTCGGAGAACCAAAAGATATCCCGATCTAGGAAATACGGCGACAAGCTTGCAATTAGAATTTTAGTTGGATTTTTACTTTCTGATATCATAGCGAAAGGGATATCTTTTCAGAAGGGGCGACGGGGAAACTGGGTGTTTCCCCGTGGTGGAAATATTAAAACCGCAAGGTTTTAAGGAGTGAGCCTAAAAAGGCGAACGACAAAATATCCCGCTCTAAAAAATAGGGGGTAAGGCTGGCAATTAAAATTTTTTCTTTTTCACTTGACAAGCCCATTAAACCAGATAATAATAACCTATTCTGGATAAATGGTCAAAAAGCATCCGAATAGCGCAAAATTCTACACGAATGCGTCCATACGAATAAAAATTCTTTCTACCATCCTATCTGTGAGTGGCCAAAGCCAAAGTTAACCCTCCTAAACTTTGGTGAGTAACCTCAAGTATCAAGGGCGAATCCTTTTGGAATCTGCTCTTGTCACTCGCAGGTAGGATGGTGGATGGGATTAAGTTCTTTTAAAAAGGAGAAGTTTGATGAGCAAAATTTTTAAGCATTTCTCTGCATTCGGGCTATTTTTGCTTCTGTGTTTAGGAAGTTACTCGTTTTCGGATCTAATCCAAGCAATAATAGGAATAGTTGTTGGACTTTTCTTGACTTTTTGTTTTTTACCTTCCGGGTATTTGATAAAAAAGGGTTCTTCATGTGGGGGAGAGAAGCTCTTAAAAAAAGGAGAATTCTGATGGGTTTTAAAATTTTTGGAGCGATCTCTATTGTCATCGGATTATTGCTGGTATGGTATTGGTGTGCGAATCGCGAAGCGATAAAGGGGGGTTCGTCAATGAATTCGTTTTTATTTTTAAGCAGTCCTCTGCTGGCCATAATAGCCGGGATTATTTTTATTGTCTCCTCGCCATCGTATTGGTTAAACTTGTTTGCTGCGAACAATTTAAAGAGTGGCAGTGTGACGCTTGGCGAAGCTATGAGCGCTACACTATTCTTTGCCACGTCGGTATTTTTAGCAGGATCGCTTTTCTGCGTGGTCTGGAAACGGATTTTCAAAGAAGACAGAAGAAGATTCGCGGTTATCGTTGGGTCGTCTACCTTCTTTGCTGTTACGATTATTCTCTGGCTGAAATATTTTAAGGTGTTTTGACCAATTGGTGGGCAAGGATGGTGGATGGGACTAAGTTCTTTAAAAAGGAGGTTTGTATGAGGCCGGAAGCATATTCTGTACTCGCTACTATAGCTGTTTGGGCCGTAATTTTAATCTTTATGTATATTTTTCGCCCCATGGCTTTTTGGTGTTTGCGTGGATTATTAGAGCAGAGGGAATTGGAAGACGCCGTAAATGCAGTGCAGGTATTTTCATTAGTAACCCTACACGCCGTTTTTTTCTTAACGTTGATCGGTATAGGGGTATATTATCAAATACTAATACAGGTTAATTAAACCGATTCGCGGTTTAATTAAAAACAAGTTCTTTATAAGGAGGAAATATGAAGCTAGCAGTGAGTGGCGGTATACAATCGGTTGGCGGTAAAATTATGGGAGATTCTTTTGATATAATCCCGGACGATCCCATGGCTCCTGTAGTTCTCTATTTGCACCCGGGCGAACATCTAGAGGTGGCTTATGAGCTTGACGGAAGAGGGGCAAAGAAATGCATTTTTATTGATGAGAATAGCAATCTTGTAATGGCAAATAAATTTCCCGGCCAAGATTAATTAAATCGATTCATCGCGGATTCAATGCCGCTTTCGCATGCCGTCTCAATCGCTTGAGCGGCTTTTTTTATTGTTTCTTGAACCGCCGGTATTTCCTCTTTTGAAAAATTTTTGAGAACGAATTTTTCAAGCGATGTAATTTTTTGCATTATAGTTGAAATGAAAGTTTTTCCAATAGGATGGATACCAAGACGGAAGCGGATAAATTCTTTATTGCCAAGAGCCTCAATAATTGATTTAACGCCATTATGGCCGCCGCCAGAAGAATTTTTACTGATTCTAATGAGTCCCAAAGGCAAATCAAAATCATCATGGATTATCCAAATATCTTCTGGCTGCGTTCTGTAAAAATCAGCTAATTCTTTGACTGCGGAACCAGAAAGATTCATAAAAGTCTGGGGTTTGGCTAGAATGATTTGCTCGCCTTTTATCTGGCCTTCGGCGATTTGAGATTTGTCTTTTTCCCGCCAACCAGAAAATCCGCCCAGATTTTTCTGGATATAATCTAGAGCCATAAAACCAAAATTATGGCGCGTCCTTTCGTATTTTTGGCCCGGATTGCCAAGACCGAAGATAATTTTCATAATTTCTAATTGATCTAATTGCTCTAATTAACCTAATCAATACTCAATGCCCAACGGCAAAATTATTAAAAATTTTTAGACATTGGATATTCAAAAAATTGGGATTTGATTAGAAATTAGGAATTAGAAATTAGATATTTCTATTGGTTTTTATCAATAAATTCCTGTATCTCCTCATAGTTTTCCAATCCCGCTTTCGGTTTTAAAATTGATGCCTGTTCGTTGCCTAGCCAAATTTGTCCGGAGGCTAGCAGGTTATTTTCGTCTCTGTCAATTACAATATTTTTAATATTATCCGGCGAAATATTTTTGGCGATTTGCCAAAATTGCGGCACTTCTGTTAAGGGGAGATTGGTTTTTGTCTGGCTCCAAATATTATTTAAAACCTTTAGCAACGAAGGCAAATCCCAAACAGGATGGAGGCCAGCCACTTTTTGTTTTAAAGCTTCAAGCACTTGTTGTTGGCGTCCGATTCGGTCGAAATCTCCAGCGACGCTGTGCCTTGTCCGGACATATTTTGAGGCGGTTTCGCCGTCCATATACCGCCAGCCAGCCTGAATTTGGAAAGTTTGATAAGAATGATTCGGACCGGGAAATTGCGGGTCGTAGATATCTTTTTCCACCCAGACATTAATTCCGCCCAAACTATCAATCACTTTTTTGACAACCGACAAATCAACAAAAACATAATAATCAATTTTTTGGCCGGTTATCTCTTCTACTTCTTGTTTTACAAGTTCTAGTCCATAATTTTCATCTTTGGAGTTTTTCCCTAAAGCATACAGCGAGTTAATTTTAGCATAAAAATTAGTTTCTGGAACTTTAACCCAAAGATCGCGGGGGATTGAAATTAAGGTGGCGTCGTTTGAGGAGCTGGGATTAATTTTTGCCAGAACAATTGTATCAGTCAAATCCGGCGCGTCATTGCCCGGACCAGCCGCGCCCAAAAGCAAAATGTTAATTTCTTCTTGAGACGACGAAAAACTGGATGGCAGAAAAGAGGCCGCTAATTTTTTAAAACTTGTCTGGCTAGCCTTTTCTTTGTTGGCGAGGTTCTTTCCTTGTGATCGAGAAACGTCTTTAACGAAAAATTTTGGCAGAAAGAAAAATAGAGCGACAAGAGTAATAAAGACAAGAAGCCAGAGCCAGATTTTTTTGGATTTGGTCGATTGGCTTCCTAGGTCGCCTTGTACTATTTGATTAAATTGGTTTAGATAATCAGCCATTGGTTCTATTATAAATAATATTGCGGATTTTAGAAACAGGCCGCTCTAGATTCGGGCTTGACAGCGCGGGTAGCAAACGTTATGCTTTTTATAAAAAACGAGGAGGGAAAATATGTTTAGTTCTCTAAAAAAAGAAAATAAAAAAACAGAAGGGGAAACCCAGAGAGCGGTTCTTAGCCTAGTTAGGCCAATTGCTTCTTTGCCCAAAACAGAGAATGCGCCGCTGGATGATTACGAAGCTCTCGCAGGAGAATTGGGCTTCAGGCCTGCGCAGCTTTTAAAAGAGCAGGTATTGCGATTTTTGGCCGAGCAAGGGATTCCAATTTTTGATTATGGCGAAGTTGATCGATATTTAACCAACACAGTCAAGCAGACAGAAGAGAACTGGATTTGGAGGCCGCTTCGTGAACAGGACAAGCTGGAACATGGATGGAGCGGCCATTGCCCCGAGGGTACTATTCTTACGCGTGGTCACGGAAGCTATCATAATGAATGGGGATACCGCCCCTACGATAAGGCGGTGCCACTGCCTATTTTGAAGCAAGTTAAAACTATTCAAGATCGCTTAGGGGATCAAGTCTCATTCTTTGTCAGCGACTATGCTGCTGTGAATCCTGATCCTTTCATTATGCTCACCGCTGTTGACTTGGGAATAATCGTCTTCGGCGTTTGGGACGAGCCGGGATTTGGAGTATAGGGGGTCGCTTGCTCCCGTGTGTTAAGTTGAATATTCTTTATCGCCGCTTAGATTTCCTAGGCGGCTCTTTTATTTAAAATTGGGAGACAGGACTAGCTTAAAAGCCTTTCTACTGATAAAATAAACGAATATATGACAAATCAAATATTCCAAAAAATAGTTAAAGAATCTCAGTCAATATTAGAGGGGCTCGCCAAGAAAAACGGTTGGTCGTGGTTTATTAATATGCATCAGAAAGAAGTGATAAAGTATGCAAGTAGACTATTGAAAATTTATAAAAAAGCAGACAGGAAAATAGTTTTAATTTCATGTTGGTTGCATGATATCGCCCATTTATATGCTAAAGATGGTGAAGAAATTACAATGGTTAAAAAGGATCATCATATAAATAGCGCTAAAATAGCCGAACAAATTTTAAAAAAATACAATATTGAGGAGAAGGAAATCGACAGAATTAAAAATTGTATTTTAAGACATAGAAACGCAGGTTTGCATAAGGCAAGAAGTTTAGAGGAAAAAGTTGTTGCTGTAGCCGATACTTTATCGCATTTTGGAAGCATTTTTTATTTTACCTATTTTAAATTTCATCCCCATCGTTCCCTAGAGAGAATGGTGAAAGACGACCTGGCAAAATTGGAGAGGGATTGGCGGGATTTACAGCTTTTGCCGGGCGCAAGGGAGTTGGTTGAGGCTGAATACAAAGTCTTAAAAAGACTGCTAGGAAATTATAAGTAAAATAGTCCTAATCTATTTGTGAATCATAGTCTCGATTAAATAGATGACCCCTTGCGGCAAGCCTAAAAATGTTTTAATATATATTTAATCCGTTTAATGCTAATATTATTTTATGAAAACCTTTGGACTTTTTGTGTGGGAAATATTTAAGATAGTGATTATTTCTTTGGCGATCATTATCCCGATTCGTTATTTTTTGGTTCAGCCGTTTTTCGTCAAAGGCGCCTCAATGGAGCCAAATTTTGAGGATAATCAGTATCTGCTAATTGATGAGATATCGTATAGGTTTAGAGAGCCGCAGAGAGGAGAAGTGGTAGTTTTTAAATACCCGCTTAAGCCATCGGAATTTTATATCAAAAGAATTATTGCTTTGCCCGGAGAATCAGTCCAGATAAAAGATAGCAAGATTTCTGTTTACAACAAAGAACATCCGGATGGTTTTTCCCTAGATGAATCCAGCTACCTTGGGACTATTCCTATGTCTGACGAGCCCAAAATTACCTTAAAGGAAAATGAGTTTTTCGTTTTGGGCGACAATCGCCAAGCCAGTTATGATTCAAGGCGCTGGGGGCCTTTGCCCCGCGAAGATTTAATCGGGCGAGTTTGGATAAGAGTTTGGCCACTAGCCCAAGCGCAGGCGATCGGAGCGCCGGCATATTAATAAATTAAAAATTAAAATTTAAGAATTAAAAACGACATTTAAAAAATAAAAACAGAAAAATCCTAATTTTTTACTTTTTCATTTTTACTTTTTAAATTGAGCGGAGCGAACGTGCCGCGAAAAAAAACAAAACTTTTGCAGGCGCCGCGAGGCACCTACGATATTCTACCCGAAGACCAAATTTATTGGGAGCGGGTTTTTCGGGTGGTTAAAGAATTAGCCAATGATTATGGTTTTGAAAAAATTGACACGCCTATTATTGAAGACACAGAGCTTTTTATTAAAGGCACAGGCCAGACGACCGATATAGTTGAAAAGCAAATGTACACTTTAAAAACAAAAGGCGGCTCCAGCCTTACCCTGCGGCCCGAAGGCACGCCGGGCATTATCCGCGCGTATCTTCAAAACGGCCTTTTTAACCTTCCTCAACCCTTAAAGCTTTTTTATTTTGGTCCGATGTTTCGCCATGAGCATCCTCAAGCCGGCCGCTTCAGGCAGTTTTATCAATTTGGTTTTGAAACGATTGGCGGGACCGAACCGGTTTTGGATGTTCAGATCTTGCAGCTTTTTTTGCATATTTTAAAAGACTTAGGCCTAAAGAAGATAGGTGTCCAAATCAATAGCCTCGGCTGTCCCAAATGCCGACCAGCTTTCAGGCGCGCTTTAATAGACTATTATAAAAACAAAAAACAGAAAATTTGTCCGGATTGCGAGCGGCGTCTAAAAATAAATCCATTGCGCCTGCTTGATTGCAAAGAAGAAAAATGCCAGCCGATTAAAGTCGGCGCGCCTTTATTTCTTGATTATTTATGCCAAGAATGCCATAATCATTTCAAAAGCGTCTTGGAATTTCTGGATGAGTTGGAAATGCCGTATTTTTTAAATAATCATCTGGTTCGGGGATTGGATTATTACACTAAGACGGTTTTTGAGGTTTGGTTTGACGAGAAAAAAGATGAGGCTTCTCAAGCCCCTCTTGCTTTGGGCGCTGGCGGCCGTTACGATGATTTGGTAAAGCAGCTGGGCGGCAAAGCAACGCCGGCAGTAGGCATGGCAGCTGGCATTGAGCGGATAATTGCTTTAATGAAAGAGCAAGAAGTTAAAATTTCTCCTCGTTTGGCCCCGAAAGTATTTTTAGTTCAGCTTGGCGAGCTTGGCCAGAGAAAAGTCCTAAAGCTTTTTGAAGAATTGCATCAGGCAAATATCTCGGTCGCCGAATCAATTAGCAAGCCCAGCATTAAATCGCAATTAAAAATCGCTGATCGGCTCGGCTCTAAATTTTCTTTGATTTTGGGCCAGCAGGAAGCACTTGATGGCTCGGTGATAATCAGAGATATGGAGAGCGGCGTTCAGGAAACACTGCCTAAAGATAGGGTTATTAATGAACTTAAAAAGAGATTAGCGAAGAAGTAATTATAGAAAATAGCTACAGAATACAGATTTTATACAGATATACGGATAAATGCCGACTGGCGGTTAAGATTACGAGGCTCGTTTTGCCAAGCGGTTAGGTTTTACGTCTTTTTGACGAATGACGCTTGACGCTAAACGATACGAGCTTTGTAACCGATAGACGTTAAACGAATGACCAAGTATCTGTATATCTGTACTTATCTGTAATCCGTAGCCAGATCATGGCTTGTATTTTTTGCAAAATCGCCAGCAAAGAAATCCCGGCCGATATTTTATATGAGGACGAATTAGTAGTGGCATTTAAAGATGCTAAACCCATTGCGCCGGTGCATATTTTAGTTATTCCCAAAGAGCACATAGAGAGTGTCGCGGATTTGAAAGATAATCACGAAGTATTAGCTGGCCGAATGATTATGGTTGCCAGGAGATTGGCCGAGGAATTAGGAATTTCAGAAAACGGCTACAAATTGCTTTTTAGAGTGAGAAAATATGGTGGCCAAGAAGTGCCGCATATTCATTTGCATCTTTTGGGCGGGGCGAGATTGAGCGAGAATATTAAACCAGTAGAATAATAGGGCGGCCCGCCTTCGCCCCGCAAATGCGGGGCTTCGGCGAGGCGCTAAATTTTCTAACAAAATTAAAATTTTGAGAAAATTTGCGAAAGGAGGTTGATTATATTGGCAATTGAAGTAAGAAAAAAACAAAAAGAATCAACAGGATCATTATTAAGACGCTTTTCAAGGCGAGTCCAGCAAAGCGGGGTTTTGTTGCGTGCCAGACGCCAGAGATTTTACAAAAAGCCAAAAACCAAACTTCAGGAAAAACAAAGCGCCCTGCGCGCTACGCAGCTGCGCCGGCAAAGAGTAAAATTGATGAAGCTGGGGCTGCTTGAAGAGGGCCAGCTGATTCCAAAGGAATTATTAAAGTTTGAGAAAAAATAAATTTTCAGCTGCAAGAAGAAATTAAAAATCAGGCATCAGAATTTTTATTTTTTACTTCTGATTTTTTACTTTTAACTTTTTTATGACTCTTCGCGAAAAAATTGATCAAGATTTCAAGGAAGCGTTTAAGGCCCAGAAAGAGGCGCAGGTTTCAACCTTGCGTCTTCTTTTGTCGTCTATAAAAAACAGAGAGGTTGAGAAAAGAACAAAATTGAGCAAGACAGAAGCAGCAGAAAAATTAGAAGAGTTAAGTAAGCTTGGCGACGAGGAAATCATAGGGGTTATTTCTTCAGAAGTTAAAAAACGAAAGGATTCAGCCGAGCAATATAAGGCAGGCAATCGCAATGAACTAGCCGAGAAAGAAGAAGCAGAAATCAAAATTCTATCAGTCTATCTGCCCGAGCAATTGGGCGAAGATGAAATCCGAAAAATGGTCAAGGAAGCAATTCAAAAATCAGGCGCGCAAAGCCAGAAAGAAATGGGAAAAGTGATGGGAATTTTAGCGCCGCAGATAAAAGGCAAGGCGGATGGCGGCTTGGTGAGTGGGATTGTTAAAGAAGAACTTTACGGTTAGCACTTTTATTTTTCGGCATATCCCTTAGTGAATTTTTTAAACCTACTTTTTGTACCGACAAAAAGTAGGCAAAAAACTCTCGCCAAGCATAAAATTTTGATAAAATCAGACTCGGCTCGCTAAAATTGCTATGCACCCCGCATTCTGCGGGGCCCAAAGGCACAGCACGCAATTTTTTAACGCTCGTCTTGCCTCGATTTTATTGCAAAATTTTTGCTATGGCGAAGAGGGTATTAAAAATGCAGAGGCCTGAACTCTAGATTTATGTTGGAAATCACCAATCTTACAAGGCATAAGATATATGGACGGGAATTAATAGAGGTAGCTCAAAAAGTTTTAAAAATTGTTGGCAGCGAAAATCTTAAAGAGATTAGCCTGGTTTTCGTTGACGAGAAAAAGATTCAGGAAATCAATAAAAAATACCGCCGTAAAAATAAGCCGACTGATGTTTTAAGCTTTGAGGGTTTAAATGAAGTTTTCATTTGTCCTCAGGTAGTCGCAAAACAAGCGCGAGAGCTTGGAGTTAGTTTTGAAAGTGAATTGATGAGAGTTTTGGTTCATGGTATATTACATTTAATAGGGCATGACCACGAAAAAAGCGCGAAAGAAGCGGAGAAGATGAGAAAAATAGAAGAGAAAATTTTGAGACAGGATTAATGATGGTAAGCTAATTTTTTAATTTCTTCGCCCACTAAGATAGGCGGGCTGAAATTTTTTTGATGTCCAGACAAAAAATCATCGTGGGCCTTGATATAGGCTCATCTAATATTAAAGTGGCGGTAGCTCAGCAAAGAGAGCAGGCAGAGCAGGCTTTTCAGATTTTAGGCGTGGGGCAGGCAAAATCTTCTGGCATAAGGCGGGGGGTGGTGGTTGATTTGGAAGAAACGATAAGAAATATTAGAGAAGCCGTTATTTGCGCTGAGCGAACCAGCGGCATGCAGATTGAAAACGCCATCATCAGTCTTGGCGGCGGTCATTTGGGTTGTCGCCAGAGCAAGGGCGTGATTGCTGTTTCCAGAGCCGATGGGGAAGTTTCAAGAGAAGATACAGACAGGGCAGTTAGCGCGGCTTCGGCCATTTCTTTGGGCGCTAATCGCGAAATCATTCAGATTATTCCCAAGCAATTTAATGTTGACAATCAGGGCGCGATAAAAGACCCGGTTGGAATGAGCGGGGTCAGGCTTGAGGTAGATGTTTTAATTGTTGACGGCTCAACGCCTTTTATCAAAAATTTAGTTAAATGCCTTTCTGAGGCGGAGGTTGGGATTGAAGGTTTGGTGCCTTCTTCCTTGGCGGCTGCCCGTTCGGTTTTGGATAGACGCCAAAAGGAACTTGGCGTTTTAGTTTTGGATTTAGGCGGCGGCACGACCGGTTTTACGGTTTTTGAAGAAGGAGAGGTTTTGGATACCTGCGTTTTGCCGGTGGGTTCCGGCCATATAACTAATGATTTGGCTATCGGCCTTAGAACTTCTATTGATGTGGCTGAAAAGATTAAATTAGAATACGGTTCTGTTTTGCCTGAGGAAATCAATAAAAGGGAAATGATAAATTTAGAAAAATTAGGCGGTGAAGCAGGAGAAATTTCCCGCCAGAAGGTGGCGGAAATTATTGAAGCCAGGATCAGCGAAATTTTTGATTTAGCGTTGAAGCGCCTAAAGCAAATTGACCGGGCGGGACTTTTGCCGGCTGGCGTTGTCTTGGTTGGCGGCGGAGCTAAATTGCCCGGCTTGGTTGATTTGGCAAAAGAGAAGTTGAGGCTGCCGGCTCAGGTTGGTTTTCCGATTCAATTTGAAGGGATAGTTGAGCAAATAGATGATCCAAGCTTTGCGACAGTTTTGGGTTTAGTTTTGTGGAGCGAGGATGAAAGCGGCGAATTTAAAGCGCCAAAAATGCCTTTGGCAAATTTGTCGCGCAATCTTTCAAAAAAGATGAGTCCGCTGATGAAAAAATTTAGAAGTTTGATTAAGGGAATAATACCGTAGAATTTTTAATTAACCTAATTATTCTAATTTCTAATCAAATCCCAAAATCCCAATACCTAATTTAATTTTAAAACAGGGATATCCGGTATTTTATTAGAAATTGGAATTTGGGAATTATTTAGGTCAATTAGAAATTAGGTTAATTAGAAATTCTCCTCCTGCCTCTTGACAGCTTTCGCCCTTTTGACCTATCCTGATATAATCTTTACATAAAGAAAAATTTCTCAATTTTTTCAAAATCTTTCCCTTCGACAAGCTCGGGGCAAACTAAGCCCGGGGTATAATTATAAAATATTATGGCGCAAATTAAACCAAACATAGAAACATTTGCTAAAATAAAAGTAGTGGGAGTTGGCGGCGGCGGCGGCAATGCGGTTTCGCGAATGGCCGATTGCAAAATTCAAGGCGTGGAATTAATTGCTATTAATGCCGACGCGCAGGATTTGCATAGCTGTCTTGCTCCTCAAAAAGTTCTTATCGGAAAAAATTTAACCAGAGGTCTTGGCGCGGGAATGAATCCAGACATCGGCCGCCAGGCAGCTGAAGAAAACCGCGATGAAATCCACGAAGTTGTTAAAGGCGCGGATTTGGTTTTTGTTACCTATGGTTTGGGCGGCGGTGTTGGCACAGGAGCCGGGCCGGTGGTGGCCGAAGCAGCCAGAGATGCAAGCGCTTTAACTGTTGGCGTTGTTACCAGGCCTTTTTCTTTTGAAGGAAATCAGAGGTCTCGTTTAGCTGAAGAGGGCTTAAAGTCGCTGGCTGATAAGGTTGATGCTTTAATCACTATCCCCAATGACAAACTTCTTTCTATAATTGACCGCAACACTTCTTTATTGGATGCGTTCAAGGTGGTTGATGATGTTTTGCGACAAGGCGTTCAGGGGATTTCCGATATAATCGTTACGCCCGGAATTGTTAATGTTGACTTTGCTGATTTGAAGGCGATATTGCAGGGAGCCGGCTCCGCGCTTATGGGCATTGGATTTGGTTCGGGCGACGATAGAGCAGCCGAAGCCGCGCGTCAGGCAGTAAATTCTCCTTTGCTTGAGGCTTCAATTGAGGGGGCAAGGGGAGTCGTGTTTAATGTTAGCGGCGGTTCTGATTTAACAATGGCTGAAATCAACGAAGCAGCTAAAATTATTACAGATGCTATTGACCCGCAGGCCAAAGTCATTTTTGGCGCGGTGACAGATGATAAATTAAAGAAAGGCGAAATAAAGATAACGGTTATTGCGGCTGGTTTTGGCGAACGCCAGGCCAAAAAAGAGGAAGCGACAACGCGTCTGCCGCTTGATGAAAGAATGATGTCTGCGGCAGCAAAAACTAAAAAACAGCCCGCTTTCACCACATCTCAGGTGAATCCTACAGAAGGTCAGGAAGAAGACGAATGGGATATACCGGCTTTTATTAGGAAGAAGATGAAATAATCCCAATCCATTTTTTAAAAAAGAGCCCATAATTACAGGGCTCTTTTAGTTTTTAATCTCAGTTTTAGCATTAACTGGTTTAATTTATGAGGCATTATCTCTTTTTGCCTCAGTAATATCAGGCGTTCTTTGAGCCTTGAGAAGATAAAAATATTGACAAACTATCTATTATGTGGTAGCCTAAATAATCCAAAAATAAGGGGGAAAATCCCTTTAACCTACCCATAAATATGAGAATTTCTATTCTGATTCCTTGCCACAACGAAGAGCGGTCAATAGAAAGATGCGTCAAATCGTGTTTGGAGCAGACGAGAAAACCCGATGAGATTATCGTTGTGAACGACGGCAGCACCGATAAAACCGCCCAGATTCTGGCGGGTTTTGGCGACCAAATAAAAGTGGCTAATATTGAAAAGGCGACCGGCAATAAAAGCTATGCCCAGGAATTTGGGTTGCAATTTATAACCGGCGACATATTTATTGCCACAGACGGGGACACTTTTCTAGACAAAGATTTTGTCAAAACGATTGAGGAAGATTTTCTTGCCGAGCCCAAGCTGGCGGCAGTTGGTGGCTATGTCAGAAGTTTAAAGTATAATTGGTTGACCGCCTGTCGGGAAATGGATTATATCCTTGGGCAGGATTTATATAAAGTGGCCCAGGCAAGCATTGATTTCCTTTTTGTTATTCCCGGATGCGCCGGCGCTTTTAAGACGGATATTTTCAGACAATATATTAAATTTGATCACGACACCCTAACCGAAGATTTGGATTTTACATACAAGCTTCATCTTAATTATTTCAAGATTAAATATAACAAAAAGGCGATTTGCTATACGCAAGACCCCTTTACGCTTGGAGCCTATATTAATCAGATGAGGCGCTGGTTTGGCGGCGGCTGGCAGAATTTGATTAAGAACTTTCGGATTGCTAACCGGCCGGCCAACGCGCTTGAGCTTTCTTTAATGTATATTGAGGGGCTCATCTTTTCTTCCTGCCTCTTTATTTTCCCTTTGGTTAATATCCTCTTTTTTGAGCGGTTTATGAGCGCCTATTGCGTTTTTGTGCTTATGCTGGGTCTTTACTGCTCAATTAAAAGAAAAAGAATTGATCTTCTGCTTTTCTCCCCGCTTTATCTTGTTTTGGTTTTTATAAATTCATGGGTGTTTTTAGAGCAGTTTGTTAAAGAAGTTGTCTTGGGGCGAAAAAATCTGGATTGGTTTAAGCCGGAGAGATTTAAAAACGAGGAAATGAATCTAGCGCAGAAAATTTAATTTTAAAGGGCAAACTTATATGCTTCCAAACGGATTATCGCTTATCGTGCATTTACTGATTTTATTTTTAGTCTTTCTTAAAAGAACGATTGATTTGGCTATTCAAAAATTAGGATGGTATATTTTAAGATTTAAAATAAGTTTCTGGTTTAGAAAAAAATTGATTGTTTTTTTAATTGGCCAGCCGGGGAATATATTGTCCAGAAAAATCCTTTCTTATGCGATAGTGCTGTTTGTTTTTTCCGCTATTTCTTCTTTGATGATAATTTCAATGTGGCCGCGCTTAAGCACAGATTCAAACATAGAGCTTGTTGGGAGCGTATTAAAAAATAATTTTGCGGTTGCTGATGAAAGGGCCGCGGAAGTCTTTATCAAAGATGATTTTGATGTGGAGTATATCAATGTTTTGCCTTCATCTGATGACATTTCTTATCCGGAGCAAGACGTTTTTGTAGCGCTCCTGCCGGTTTCTGAAGATATCAAAGAGCCGATTAATAATAATTAAACCAACGCTCAAGCCCGGCGCTAGACGCTAATCAACTGACCAAAAAATGAAAAAAATTTATTTAATTCCAATTTATATCCTCTGTGTAAGCCTAATCTTTTCGCCGCTTAATTTCTTGTTGGCGGCCGATAAAGTTGATTTGGCCGGATACGCAATGAGCCGTTTGAGCGGTCTGTCTTTTGGCTTGTTTAATCAAGACCAAAATCAGTCAGAAGAACTAATCTTGTTAGACGGGGATATCTCTGAAGAATTTTCCTTGCTTTCGCCCGGCGCGCCATTTGGCCCCAATCTTATTAAAAATCCCTCGCTGGAGACAGCCGGCCTTTTAAGCGGTTTGCCGGAGTTTTGGTCCCACGGAAGTTGGGACAAAAATAATCCAGTTCCAAGCTACCCGGTTTCTGGATTTGACGAAGAAAGAGCGGTTAGGATAGATATTGATAAATACGTTGGCGGAGACAGCAAATGGTATTTTGAAGACGTGGAGATTGCCGCTGGCAAGCATTATCTTTTTTCGGATTCATTTAAGTCTACAATTCCCAGCGTTTTAACTGCCAGATTCCTTTTAGCCGATAATACTTATCGATATTTTGATGTTGCTAATTTGCCTGCTTCATTTATTTGGCAGACAGCCTCGCAAATGATAACCGCGCCTTATAACGCAAAATCGCTGACAATTTTCCATTCAATAAGAGGTAATGGTTCGTTGACTACTGATAACTTTTCTTTAAGAGAAATACCGGTCAGCGGCGGATTTTCTCAAGGTTTTGTTTCTTTGGATTTTGATGATGGTTGGGCGCTTACCTATAAAAACGCTTTGCCGATTTTAAACAAAGCGGGTCTAAAAAGCACGCAGAGCATAATCAGCGGTAGCATAAAAGATTGGCATTATGTTAATAAATCTCAGATTTTAGATATGCAAAATTCCGGACACGAAATTGCTTCGCATACAAAAACGCACGCAGACTTAACTCGATTTTCAGCGAGCCGGGTGAAAGATGAAGTAGCCGGCTCAAAGAAAGCTTTATTATCGCTTGGCGTGGAGGCAATCAATTCATTTGTGTATGCTCACGGAAAATACAATAACCAAGCAGAGGAAGCCGTAAAGGATGCTGGCTTCATAAATGCAAGAACCATTGATATTGGTTACAATACAAAAACATCCAATCCATATTTATTGAAAAGTCAGGTAATCGCATTAAACACTAGTTTTGATGAAGTAAAATTCTGGATTGACAGAGCGATTGCCGATAAAACTTGGGTGATTTTGGTTTTTCATCAGATAGATTATAGCGGTCAAACATATAGCGCTACCCCAGAAATGTTGCAGCAAATTGTTGATTATCTAGTTTTACAGAATGTTTCGGTTTTGACCAATTCGCAAGGCGCGGCATTGCTTGAATAGTTTTTGAATTGAATCATAGGCTCTGTTATTTGTCATTCCCGCGAAAGCGGGAATCCAGGCTCTTTTTTGAATCTAGATTCCCGCTTTCGCGGGAATGACAAGACTGAGTATTATGTAATTCAAGCAGGAAGTTTTTTAAAAACAAAATAAAACAAAAACATAAGGAGGCAAAAGATGAAAGCAAGATTGAACGGTGTTTTTTTGGTGGCTTGTGCGGTTTTTTTCTTATTAACCTTAACCAGCGCGAGTTTCGCGTATGAACTGCCAAAGATGGTCGGCATTACCTGTGATGACGGGCAAGCCGATTCTTTGGAAAGAATGCTGTCTGTCACGATCCCTCTTGGGCTCAAGGTTGACCTTTTTTTGGTTACTGATTTCCTTGATGAAGGGGATTGGTCTATTGACTGGGCCAGGGCGAAAGAGCTCCAAACTCTTTATCCCGGCCTAGTTAAAATCAATAGTCACTCAAGGACTCATCCCTACTTTACGTCGCTTACCAATGCGCGATTGATTGATGAGACGCGCGGCTCAAAGCTTCAGTTCTCGGCTCACGGCATTAATACAGATGACATGGGGATCGCCACGCCGTATGGCGACTTCAACCTTAAGGTCTTGTCTTTTGTGGCAAGATATTATCCTTGGCATCGGGCGGCTTGGGATTATGATGGTGATGGCGTGATCAACAAATGGCCTTTAAATGATTGTCAGTTGGAGATCTTTGAGCCGACACCGAATATGCCGGGCGAAGAAGTGATTGCCCGGGTCCAAGAAGACATAGCGCAAGGTGGACTTCCATTGCTTTTATTCCACGAATTTACGCCGGCTGGCGTTGTGCCGGGAGATTGGCAATATCCAATTGAGGAATTCAAAAAAATTGTAAATTGGATTGCCGCAAACAGTGACACGATTAAATCTGTCACGATTTCGGAGGCACTGCATCTAACCGACGCCCCAAATTTGGTGAAAAACTATTCTTTTACTAACCGGAATGTTAATGGTTGGGCGAAGAATTGGTCGCGGAGCGGCGCGGGAGTTACGATCAATACGGCTCACCAGGGCAATTTTCCTGAATTTACAAACAGCTTGCGAATTGTCGGTGGTTCTGTGGAGCGCAAAGCCTGGAACGATCAGGTGCCAGTGGATGAGGGCTCCGAATACATTATCAAGATGTATCAGAGCTGCCAGAATTGGGTCGCGGGCGGTTGGTGCGTCTGGGTTGATGAATTTAACTTAGACGGATATTATATTGGCGGCCAACGGTTAGGAGGCAACTACTGGAACTTCGTTGGCTGGCGGTATTATCAATATCAGCCTTCACCCGGAACCGCCAAAGCTTCTATCCAACCTTATGTAGAGGCGGGCAGTCGGTTGACTCTGTTCGTTGATTCAGTGGAGATGAGGAAGCTGCCATAGATAATTATTTCCCCCTTTATAAAAGGGGGATTCAGGGGGATTTTTAAAATCCCTCCCAGCCTCCTTTTTTCAAGGGAGGAGTAAGAAAACAAATACACCCGACGCAAAATAAAGCGTCGGGTTTTTAATTTTAGCAGCACAAAAAACTTGACAACATTATTGTTGTGTGTTAGATTGGTTGATTCAAAGAGTGAGGAGAAATTCCTTAAAAACAAAACAAAAACGGAGGTAAAAAATGGAAACAAGAAAGGTAGTAAGTATTTGGATGATTATTTTAGCGGTAACTTTTATGGTAACCGCGAATTCGGCCGCTTATGAGCCGCCGGCCAAGTGTACAATCTTTTTTGATGATGGTCAGAGGTCAATTTATGACATCGCCTTGCCTATAATGGCGGCGAGAAACCTTAAGGCCGTAATTTGCCCTAGGGCCGATTGGATGGGTTTGGGAGAAGGCTGGGTGATGAACTGGGAAGAGGTCTCGACTCTGAAGACGCAATATAAGTGGGAAGTTACCAGCCATGGAATAGACCATCCAGATTTCACCACATTGTCAGACCCGGATCTGGAATGGCAGATGATAGGTTCCAAGGATGCATTTGCCGACCACAATATTATTGTTAGGGGCATCGCAACGCCTTTTGGTGCTTACAATGGCAAGGTTTTGTCGGCTATCGCCAGAAACTATTTTTGGCATCGCACAGCAGACGCAGGGGTGGATTCTTGGCCCTATAATGACTATATGCTTAAGGTTATAGAGCCAAAAAGGGACACGCCGCCTGAAGATGTAATTACGCAACTTCAGGACGCCTTTGCTCAAGGCCAATGGCCTAAGCTTTTGTTTCACAATCTCGTGGATGGGGTGCCGTTGGATTATCAATACAACTCGGCGGACTTCGCCCAGATTATGGACTTTATCCAAGCAGAGAGAGACCGGGGAGCCGTTAAGGTTGTGACGGTTACGCAAGGTTTGAGGTTGCCTGCTGGCAACAACTTGGTGCCAAACAGCAGCTTTGAGAATTTAAAACCCAACGGTTGGCCAAAAAATTGGTGGCTGAATGATGGGGCTGATTCAAGCAAAGTCTTCTTGGACAACGCTAATCACGGTAATTTTCCAAAGCCGAAAAACTCCATCAAGATTATTGGTGATGCTCTGCCGCAAGGCATCCAATCAGCCAAAATCGCAGTCAGCAGTAATTCTGAGTATATCGTCAAGATGTTTCAGAATGTTCAAGATCTTGTTGCTGGTGGTTGGAGCGTCCATGTAGACGAATTTGACTCATCTGGCGCTTATATCGGGACTCGGTGCCTTGGCAACAACTGGGATAATTTCTTTGACTGCCGGTATTATGAATATCAGCCATCTGTCAAAGCCGTGAAAACGGCTATCATAATTTCAACTTGGGAAAACAGCGAGTTGACGCTACGTGTTGACTCGGTTGAATTCCGGAGATTAAATTAGCAAAAAGGGGAATAAATCCACCCCACCCCTCCTTTTTCAAAGGAGGGAGTAAAAAAACAAATATACCCGGCGCAAAGCAATGCGTCGGGTTTTTAATTTGTCCGGCCTTTATTTTCAGGAAGTTATCCACAATAAACTTTTGACGTCTTGACAGCATTTTACTATTTGCTAAACTAATATAACGCCTTAAAAAGGCGCTAAAAAACCATAGATTAAAATTAGAAAACAAAATTAGAATTTAGATTTAAACCACCTACGGAGGGTAGCGAGAATCGTAATGCAAGAGCCCGATAAGCTCACACATTACATACTGATTGACTAGAAGGGTGGTTTTTTTATTTTCTCGTCAAAAATTTCAAGTGTTAACGCAGAAATTTTTGTAACGAGAAAATAACCCCGCATTTATTCTTACCAAAGGGCAAGAAGACCAGTAAACGAAGGCGCAGGTCTCAAGGCCGGAGCCGTTTCGCGCAATAATACAGAAATAGATAAACTTGGCTGGAATAAGTGCGGGGTTGAAAACAGAATTTATTGTCCGCATACCCGCCGTCGCCAAGGCTTTGGCGGGCAGGCGCGGGAGATTCTTCTCCGTCCGCAAATGCGGACGGAGAAGAATGACAGAAGAAAGTTAATCCAAATTTTAACATCCGATTGTTAATCTGGCGCATAGGGGGCGAAGTTCTATAAATAATTTTTTTATAAATCCCTCCCAACCTCCCCTAAAGGGGAGGAGTAAAAAATTCCCCTCCTTTAGGAGGGGTTAGGGGAGATTTAGTAAAAGGTCGACATTGCCTGCTTTCCGCTTTTAGCGGTTTTCTGCCAAAAGCAGGGCAGTGAACTAGCACATTTTAAAAATAAAGGCAGAAAACAGATATTAACGAATTGCGGATTAACGAATTTTAACGCGTTAGTTCGTTAATTCATAAAATGATACAAAAATCTATGAAAAAAGTTTTCGTTACCTTAACAGTTTTATCGTTAATGGTATTGACGGCGGCTCCTGCTTTGGCTGGTCATCGTCCTTCAAGACACCAAATGCCAGCTAATGACAGCGATATCACAATTAATATTGATAATGAGGCGACTGTTACCAACATCGTTTCTGTCGGAGCTTACACCGGCGGCAATACCTCTAAAGGCGATGACGGCGGCGACGGCGGCGACAGCGGCGAAGCAGAAGTTGAAGGAGCTAAAGGCACTGCCACTTCCGGCGACGGCGGCGACGGCGGCGACGGCGGCAATGGCGGCACAATCACCTCTGGTGATGCAGATGCGAGCGCCTATATTGCTAACGTAGTTAATACCAATTTGACTTCAGTTGATGCTTGCGGTTGCGAAGAAGGAGAAGAGGAAGATGGCTGTGGATGTGAAGATCCTTGCGGCTGTCAGTCTCGCTGCGGCGGCTCTCAACAAGGGGATGACTGTGGTTGCATTGATGACATCAAAGTTGACATAGAAAACAAAAAGACTGATGTTAACAACAATGCAGGAGTTATGGCCGACACAGGTTTAAATGAATCCAAAGGCGATGACGGCGGCAATGGCGGCGACAGCGGCGAAGCAGAAGTTGAAGACCAAGACAAAGACAGAGACAACAGATGGCATCGCGGCGGCTGCAATACTTGCGGCAGTGATTCAGAAGACAGCGAATGCTGCCCTGAAGCCACTTCAGGTGATGCAGGCGATGGCGGCGACGGCGGCAATGGTGGTGAAATCACCAGCGGCGCAGCTGCGGCTACAGCCAAAGTATTTAATCTGGTTAACACCACTGTTACCAGAGTTCGCAGATAACTATTTTTTGCGAAACGAGCAGGAGAAGCTTTCGGGCTTCTCCTCTCGGATAAGCTCTTAATTTATTTCCCCCTTTTTAAAGGGGGATAAAGGGGGATTTAAAAAGACAAATCTAAATCCACCCCTCCCCTCCTTTAAAAAGGAGGGGAGGAATATCGATTGATAGCTTATGCGAGGGAAAAATGCCAGAATTTCTAATTACTCCGCCCAAGGCGGATCCGCCTCTGGCGGATAATTCAATCCCAATGCCCAATGTCAAGATTTAAAAATTAGACATTTGGGAACTAAATATTTTATTGGAAATTAGGAATTATTTAAGAAATTTATGGAGGTAAAGACGAGAAAAATTTTAAAAGTTATTTTACTTTTTTCATTAGTTTTGCCTCTGTCAGCCCAAGCGGCGTTGTTTGACGATTTTGTTAGCGGGATTGAAGATTGGGTTTCTGAACAAACAGGCAGTCAAACAAATAGTTCGGGCAATGTCCAGATAAAAAACGAAGTAAAAGTTGAAGCTTCAACCGGCGGAAATTCTGTTGGTTCAGGCGGGGAAATTAAACAGGGCGAACAAAAAACCGAAATTGAAATAAAAAACATTATCAACGGACAGGAAATAGAGCCGGTTAATATTAATTCTTCAAGCAGCAAGGCAAAAGTGGAAATAAAAATAGAGGCCAATGATGGAAAAATTGAAGTTGAAAGAGAAATTGAAGTTGATTCGGAAAAAAGCGAGCAGAATTACCAGATTAATGCGGATAATCAAAATTCCCAAGATGATGCAAGCTCGCAAGAGTCTGCTGGCGCAGGCACAGATAGCGGCGTAGAAACGGAAAAGGAAAATATATTGGAAAAAACCGCAACAACAACTTCGGATTTCTTTTCAGCGATTTTTGAAAGCATAAAATCTTTTTTTGAAAATATATTTAGTATTTTTTAGATTCACTGAATCATAAAGCGGGCATTTTTTGCCTCCCCTCCTCAGATGAGGAGGGGAATTAAAGGGGTGGTGGTGACCTTAATAATTCAACACCCCACCCTACCCCTCCCCTCATCTGAGGGGAGGGAAGACGCCTATTTTATAATTCAATGTTAAGCCAATATTTTAATCTAACTCCGGAGGGAAGTTATATCGGTTATGAAAGCCAAACAGAGCAGGAGGGGAGATAATTGTTTTTTAACTAATTTAACTCGGGGAAAACAGAAAAACTTTATTTTAATTCCCTTACTGGTTATCAGTTTGGTGGTTTTTAATTTTCCCGCCATATCGGTTTTAGCCGAAGAAGTCCCGACTGACGCGCCAGCAGACACAACTTTAAGCCAAGATGCGCCAGCGCCTGCAGAAACTCCTGCGCCAACGGAAAATCCTGCTCCGCCGGAAGATGTGGTTATTGACACCGGGGACGCCAATGGCGGCATTGAGGTTGAAAACTCTGTTAACACCAATATCGCCCAGCTTGGCGATCCGGCAGAAAGCCAGACAGACTGGTCAGAGCTTGAAGGAGAAGTCCAAGGACAGGCTGATGAAGCCGCTCAAACAGAGGCTGAAGAAACCGGTGAAACTGAAACTCAAGAGACCGCAGAAACTTTAGGCGACAATCCTCCAGCCGAGCCAGAAGAAGAATTGGCTCAAGGCGTTGACAATAGCAATGACGAGGAAAATAATGACGGCCAAAACACACTCGATATTACAAATGATAATCAGGCTGATGTTGGAAACGACGTTGTTGGAGTCGGCTCAACCGGCGACAATCAAGCAGAGGGCGAAGCTTGCGACGTTGATATTAATACCGGCGCTGTCAATTTATACACCTATTTAATAAATATCGTTAACACCAATATTTTTGCCTCTGATTTCTCCCAGTTTTTGTTAAATCTTTTTGAGGGTTTGCAAGGCGATATTGATTTATCCAGCGAAATTGCTTCTTCGGCAGAAGGATGCCTAGGCGATGATTGCATAGACAATATTAATATCACCAATAATAACAACGGCACAACGACCAACGATGTTTTGCTTGACGGCTCAAGCGGGGGAAACACCGCGCAAAGCAATGGCGGATCGGCAACTATTAACACCGGCGATGTTAATGTGGTGGCCAATGTTTTAAATATCTTAAACTCCAATATCGTTGGCGCAAACTGGACTCAATTTATCATCAATGTTTTTGGCGATTGGATGGGCGATTTGGTTTTGCCCGGCAAGGACCAGATGCAGGATCAATTTGGCAATAGCGGCTCTGCCTGCTGCGGCGATTTGTCCATTACCAATTCAAATCAAGGCCAGATAATAAATGATGTTAGCGTTATTTCAGACACCGGTTTAAACACAACGCAAGGCGATGGCGGCTCAATTAACACCGGCGACGCGCAAGCGGATGTTAATGTTTTCAATATCGCCAATACCAATATAACCGGCAATAATTTCTTTTTGATGAAGGTTAATAATTTTGGCGACTGGAACGGCAGTATTTTCAGTCTGCCGCCCGGATTTTTCATTAGCCAAGACGGAATGGGCTTTGAAATTATAAACGCTGGTTCAAGCAGCGGCGTGGGAATTTCTGGCAGCGACTTAAATATCACCAACAATAACGCCGGCGCGATTATAAACAGAGTAATCATCAATGCCTTTACCGGCGGAAACACCGCTCAATCATCAGGCGGCTCTGCTTCAATTAATACCGGCGATGCCCAAGCGATAGTCAATTTGATGAATATTATGAATACCAATATCGTGGGCAATAATTTCCTTTTGGGCATGGTTAATATTTTTGGCAACTGGCAGGGCAATTTGGCCTTTGGCCGGCCAGACAACTGGATTGGTTCCTCTGCCGCCACCCTGCCTGATCCGGTCAGCCCGGGCGGCGAAATTGCCTATAACCTGGCCTACACTAACAAAGGCAATGCCGATGCGAGCAATGTTTTGGTCAAAGCCGGCTTCAATAAGGGGATTGTGGAAATCTTAAATAGCGGCGGCGGCTTTATTGACGAAGCAGCCGGCGAAATTATCTGGAATGTTGGCGATTTATCAATCGGCGAAACCGGCGCAGTTTCCTATGCTGTCCAGGTTAAAGATGATGTGCAAAATGACGTAAAAACAATTGATACCACTTCTTCCATTTCAAGCCTTGAGAGCGACAATAACAGCCAAGACAACACAGACACTCTTTCGGTGGCTCTTTATCGCGGCAGTTCTTTGGGCGCTTTGGTTGGCGGGCCAAACGAAACTTTGCCGAATATGAAATTAACTCAAGCCAACAATGCTTATGATGGCGCCTGGCAAGGTGGCAGCATTAGTTTCTCTACCAAGCTTTTTAACGATAGTTCGGGCTCTTCTTATGACACGATTCTTTACAATAACATCCGATCAGTTTCTTCAACCGATATTCTAGACACCCAGCAATGGAATTTGGGCAAAGTTTTTCCCAATGAAGAGATAACAATTGATTTTGCCATTGTGGTTGGCGAAAATTTGCCGCCGGGCGAGTATCTAAGCTTTACCCAGGCGGCTGGCAAAGATGCTTCTGGCAACGCCAGCTATTCAACTATTGCTTCAAGCGTATTTAAAGTTGTAGAAGCTCCGGATACTGAAAATGTCGCGTCAGAAGAGGCAGCCGAGCTGAATGAAGAAGAGAATTCACAAAACAATATTGTGTCGGACATAAAAGATGTGGTTCAGGAAATATTAGCGCCTCTTAGACCAAAAACCATTAGCGCTTCGGATGAAAATGGGCCAGCAGTTGTTCGCGAAGTTTCAGCTTCAAACGAACAAGGTGGCGTTTTAGGGGATTTGCAAGAAGAGTCAAATAACAGACGCAGCTTAAATCTTTTTTCAGCGATTGGGTCTTTGGGCTGGTGGGGCTGGCTGATTATATTGGCTATCTTGGCAGCATTCTTGATTCTTCTGTTTTTGACAAAGAAAAGGAAAAAGGAAGAATCTTATTAGTTTTTTGAGGCTGAGTTTGTCTAATAATAACTTGATTAGCCACAAATCCTCCCTCGCCTCGCTTAAGCTCCGGCGAAGCGGGCCAGCCCTCCCCCGTATCAAGTACGGGGCAAGCTCTAAAGGGAGGGAGCAGGGATTATTCCCCTCCTTTAGGAGGGGTTAGGGGAGATTTAGATTGGTGTAAGAGTTAATTAATTTCAGGAACCATCGCAGATTACATTATTATTCATTAAACCCTAGGCTATTATTTGTTTGACAGGATTCCTTGAGGCGGTAAAATGATAAATAAACATCGCTTTTTTTGCAGCGGGCGAGTTTTAATAATTATTAAAACTATAAAAAATGAATAAAAAATCGCTTCTCAATAATTTAATTGTTTTGCTGGCGGCCTTTGCTTTGCTTTTAAGCCCGGTTTTGGCTAAAAACGACAATGCCATAGAAGTTGATATTCCAGACCAAGATGGGATATATGACGTGCCCGGCCATCAGGAACTTAAACTAAGAGTTATTGTCCACAAAGAGAAACCGGCAAAAACCGATCCAGAGGCTTTGCAATCTTTTGTCTGCACTCTCTCCGATCCTGATTCTCTGTCATTTATTGGCGCAACCGGCTGGTATTTGGCAACAACAACACCTTTCGTTTATACCTTAAATCCAAGCAGTGTGCCCGCTTCCATTGGCGCCAGCAACTTGCCAAAAATAGCGGAAAATTCATTTAAGGTTTGGACGGATGCGATTGGCAATAAGGTGACTATTTCAAGAAACCCGATAAACACTTTAATCGCCAAAAAAGCTCTTGATGGCAAAAATATTATTGCCTGGAACAGATTGTCAAAATCAATTTTAGGCGTTACCTACACTTGGTATTACACGAGCACCGGTTTAGTAGCGGAGATTGATACCATAATGAATAAAAGCGTTGCTTGGAGCTGGTCTAATCCGACAACCTGGCCCCTGCCCTATATTTGCGCTGATAAATATTCTTATGACGCGCAGAATATCCTAACTCATGAAATCGGCCATTGGTTTGGCCTGATTGATAGATATGAGACTGATTATGCCGCAAACACAATGTATGGTTATGGTTCAAAAATGGAAACAAAGAAGGATACTCTAACTGAAGGCGATATTTTGGGGGTAGAGGCGATTTATTAAAACAGAGAAGTATTTATTTCAAAAACAGTCCGTTCGTAAAGGCGATCGGGCTGTTTTTTATGTCTTTTTTCCTCCTCTCAGACTTGCCCCGTTCAGCGGGGTGAAGGAGAGGTAGGGTGGGGTGTTGAAAAGACAAATTTTACAATAATTCCCTCTCCTCAGTTGAGGAGAGGGGAAGGGTGAGGTGATGTTTTCAAATCAACACCACCCCCAACCCCTCCTCATCTGAGGAGGGGAGGAATCATTTTAGGGTTTTCCACAGATTTCTCCACATTTGGTTCACTTTTCATAAACAGCGCGATTTTGACGCTGTTTTTTTGTTTGGTTAAACTGATATAACGGGCTGGAAAAAGCGAGATTTTTTTCATCTGAAATTAATCTTTGTTATTTTAGAATGCGATTGGGACATGATTATTTTATTTTAATTTTTTCAATTAGTTAAAAAACCACCTAATTATCAATAACTATGCTGAGGGAAAAACCCAAAATTGCATTTATAGTTAGCTGAAAAGAAAGGGTGGTTTTTATTTGTTTGTCAAAATTTTAGAACTCGCCGCAGCGAGCGATAAAAATTTTATAACAAACAAATAACCCCGCACTTATTCTTACCAAAGAGCAAGAATGTCAAAGAACAAAGGCGTAGCCGTTTCGTGCGATAAGACGGAAATAAGAATACTTGGCTGGAATAAGTGCGGGGTAACTCCCGATAAATAATTGCTCTCTCTATCAGAAAGTCCTTGATAGGTGGGGGAAAAGGTCGAAAAGTGGCTTCCCTTGGTTCTGCAGAAACGGAGCTAAGGCGAGCCACTTTAAGTAAAAAATTAATAAATTAGTCAATTAACGAATTAAAGAATTAACGAATTAAATCCGTTAATCCGTTAATGCGTTAATAAATAATAATTAATATGAAGAAGATTATATTAAGTTTAAGCATTATCGCGGCGGCCGCGGCAGTGGTCATCGGCGTCACGACTTCATTTTTTTCCGACACCGAAACTTCCAGCGGCAACACCTTTACCGCTGGCGACATTGATCTCCAGATTGATAATGAAAGTTATGTGACTAATGAAGACGGAATATTGGTTGCGAGCCCTAATACGAGCTGGGATTTAGCAGATCTTACAATAGAAAAATTTTTTGATTTTGATGATCTAAAACCCGGCGACATTGGCGAGGATACAATTTCAATTCATATTGGCTCAAACGACGCATGGGTTTGCGCTGCGGCAAGAATTACCGCAGACGAAGATGTTACGTGTACTGAGCCAGAAGGCGATGACGATTCAAATTGCGCCGAGTCGGGCGCGGGGCTTGGAGAGTTAGATGAAGAAATAAATTTTGCATTTTGGGTAGACGATGGTGATAACGTGCTTGAGGATAATGAGGTTAGCTCTATTTTTCTCGAAGGACCATTAAGCGGAATTGGCGCGCAGGGGCAAATTACCTTGGCGGATTTCGATGAATCGATTCTTCCAGACAAAGGTCCTATTCCGGGCGATGAGACATTCCATATTGGTAAAGCATGGTGTTTTGGGGATTTAGAAGAAGCGGCGGTTGCTTCTGATAATTATGAAAATGGACCCTTAACATCGGTAGACAATGGAATTATCGGCACGGGTTTTACCTGCGATGGCGCGCCAGTGGATAACGCCGCGCAAACAGATATGGTAATGGGCGATCTGCAATTTTTTGCAGTGCAGTCAAGAAATAACCCTGATTTTGATTGTGAAATTGATTACATACCAGAGTGGCCAGATGGCCAACAGCTGCCTCCAGTCGGCGCGAATTTAGATGAATATAATGAGCCAACACTACCGGAATGTGATCACACTGCGAGTCCAGGCACATATGCCGCTGAATATGCATCTGCGGGAAATGGAGACATTATTTGTTTAACCGACGGAGTCTATGATGGTCCTATCGTAATTGCCAAGGAGATTGCTCTGGTCGGAGTAAATGGACCATTAACCAGCGCTGACATTAATGGTGTAATTGAAATTGCTGCTAATAATGTAACAATTAAAGGCTTGAATATTGCTGGTGGCGTATCTTCGGCACCTGACTTTTCTGGCATTTATGTCCACGCTAATACTTCAGGGCATACACTGAGAGACAATTTACTTGATGGTTCTGACACGGCAAGTTCAAGAGGTATTCTTTTCGGATTTAATGTTTCCAATACCTTGGTGACTAATAATGTCATTGAAAATTGGACCACCGGCAGCTATGTAAATCCGACTGCCGTTGGCAATATTGATTTCACGTTTAATGACTTCAATAGCAATGTTGTTGGTATCGGCTCTGACGGCATGAATAATGCTGATATAACCAGAAATCAATTTAGTGGGAATACCGCAGAGGCAATTGGAGCGAGCGATGACGACGGCAATGTTACGGGTAATGAGATTCATGAAAACAACTTCATCCCTGCAGGAGTGGGTAATAATGTGAATGTATATGAGGTTGAGGTCCTTAATACCCTTGGCCCGATTGATGCAGAAAACAACTGGTGGGATGGGGAGTTGGAAGCGCTTAGAACAAATTTCCCGCTCACAGTTGATACTGATCCTGCGGCCGCAGCGATATTCCCGCATAATTAAACAGATAAGTTACCTTTGGAGGAAAGTTACATAATATGAACAAAATTATGCCACCCTACGGGTGGTCCGCCTTGGGCGGAAAAAAGATACTTATTAGCCTAAGCATCATTGGCGCGGCAGCAGCAATTGTTATTGGCGGAACAACTTCGTTTTTCTCTGATACCGAAACTTCATCTGGCAACACTTTTACAGCTGGAGCTTTGGATTTGGGAATTGATAATCATAGTTATTATAATGGCGAGCTTAATCCCGAAACTACATGGCGCGTTGACTATGATTTAAGCGACGAACCTTTTCGGCAATTCTTCAACTTTACTGATTTAAAGCCCGGCGATTGGGGAGAAGATACTATTCGTCTTCATGTTAATTACAACGACGCTTGGGTTTGCGCTGATGTAACTTTAACCAGCAACGATGATAATGGCATCAACGAGCCAGAAGGAGAAGACGGCGATGTAACCGATGGCGCTGGCAATGGCGAATTAGCCGACCATATTACATTTTATTGGTGGGCTGACGACGGAGACAATGTTTTTGAAAATGACGAAACATTGCTTCCAGCCGGTCCAATCGGCGCTTTAAATGTCAACGAAACTGCAATAGTCGCTTTGGCTGATTCCATAAAAAATATCTGGAATCCCAATCAAACCGGCGGTCCTTTCCCGGGCGATGAAGTTAAATTTTTGGCCAAGGCTTGGTGCTTTGGGGATGCGACTATTAATCCTTATACGCAAGACGGCGGCAACCAGCAAAGCGGTCCTGATGACAGGCCTTTAGTTTGCAGCGGCGTCAATGAAGACAATATTACGCAGACTGATAGCCTGACTATGGATATTGCTTTTCGCGCGGTGCAAGCAAGAAATAATCCAAATTTTCTTTGCGGGCAGGAAAACTGCGAGCCGACAGGTTCGAGTCTTCTTTTAAACGATGACTTTGAAGGACCTCCATCTGTCGTTCATTCTACTGGCTGGGATATCTTTGATAATGGAACAGGCGGGCTTGGTTGGAGCGTTGAATGGGTGAATGCGACAACGCCATTTGGCGGATTTGCCAGGCCGGCAGTCGCCAAAATAGAGTTCCATAAAAGTGGGAATCTTCCTAATACAAGCGATATTCCAAGTGGTTGGACAGCTCATAGCGGTCAACAATACATTGAGCTTGATTCAGATTGGAATGGACACGTAGGAACTCTAAATAACGAGCCGGCGCTGGCGCGGATTTATCAGGACATAGCAACTGTTCCCGGAACGAAATACGAACTTCGCTATTGGCATTCATATAGGCCGGGCGTCGTTGACAATACCATGGACGTAACAGCCGACGGAAATTCATTGCGGACTGTTGCTGCCAATGGCACAGGTCAAACTGCAACAAACTGGATTGAATATGTTGATCAGTTTACAGCAACCGACGCATCGACAAGAATTGAGTTTGAGGGAGCGGGGACTGATGATTCACTCGGAATATTTCTGGATGACATATCGCTATTTGAGCTTTCTTGTGTGCTGCAGCCGATATAGATTGAAGTCTTTTAGTCTCGCTTTCATTTTTGAAGGCGGGACAATGAAGGCTTTAATCATCAATTAACGAATTAAAGAATTAACGAATTAAATGCGTTAATCCGTTATTGCGTTAATTATTTAATAATAAATTTTTTAAAAGACTGATGGGGAGGGAGAAAGGCAGCGGAGGGTAGCAGAGGACTGTATGAAAAGCAGAAAAAAGTTAGTGGTCAGCTTGATTGTTGGAGGTATAGCTTTGGCCGCTTTGATTGGAGGAACAATCGCCTATTTTCAAGACACGGAAATTTCAGCGGGCAATATATTTAAAGCCGGCAAGTTCAATTTAAAAATTGATAATACTTGTCATTATAACGGGAAAGTTTGCGTTCTGGACCCTACGGGTTCCGGTAAATATTTTTGGCAAGGAACACAGGAGGAATGTTTTTGTACTTGGAGCGCCAAGGATTTAGCAGGAGAATTATTTTTTAACCTGCTTGATGTTAAGCCCGGCGATAATGGCGAAGACACGATTTCTTTGCATATTGAAAATAACGACGCTTGGGTTTGCGCGGCAATTGGTAATTTAGCTAATGATGACAATGGCTGCGAGAAACCAGAATCTGATATTGACCAAACTTGCGGAGCAGGCGAAGGAGAGCTTTTGAGCAATTTATTTTTTACGGTTTGGAAAGATACGGATTGCGATAATATCTGGGACGAGGAAATTCCTGGAACGCCGGGAACTCCCGGCCAGCCGGCAGAACAAATTTTAGTTCAAGATAAACCAGCCAAGGCAGGATACTGGTCAATCGCTGATTCAAGCATTGGCGCGCCGCTAAAAGGCGACACAACCTATTGTTTAGGCGTAAAATGGAATGTTCCTTTAGCAACCAGTAACATTATCCAGACCGATAGCCTGTTGGGTGATGTGATTTTCTCGGCAGTGCAGTCGAGAAATATGGATAATTTCAAATGTTCTGATTTATTTACCGAAGTCTGTGGCGATGGCAAGGATAATGATTATGATGGAGAGATTGATGAAAATTGTATCGTTTGCGGCGACGGAGAAATTGAGGGGGATGAATCTTGCGATGACGGCAATTTAGAAGACGGCGATGGTTGTCTCTCAACTTGTTTAATCCAGCCGGGTTGGCAGTGCGAAGGCGAGCCGAGCGCCTGCGCACCTCTCTGCGCTCCTGAAACCGAAATTTGCGACGGTTTAGATAACGATTGTGATGGCGCAGTGGATGAAGAGGCGATTGATGCGTTAAATTGGCATACTGATAAGGATGGCGATAATTACGGAGATCCAGATTATTTTGTTACCGCCTGCGTAGCTGGTCCTGGCTATGTATTGGAAGATACAGACTGCAATGATTTCGATCTCGAAATAAATCCAGGCGCAGACGAAATGGCGGGAGATGGAATAGATTCTAATTGTGACGGCAGCGATAATCCGGCTCCAAGCTGGATCTCGCCGACAGGCTATTTTGATAACGGAGGCGAAACAGGCAACAGATGGATAAATGAATCTAATGCCTATGATAATAACACCGGCACAAGGAGCACAGCTTATGTGTATGCAACGCCAGGATGGGGGCCATTTCTTGAATTAAATTTAGCCAATCCAGTTAGCGGAGATAAATTGAGATACTGGATGATGGCTGTTGTCGCGGGCCACTACATAAATCAGATGGATATTGATGTGTATAAAGATGGTTTCTGGCAGGATGTTTATCAGGGGCCAATAGATTCATCAGGGGCATGGGTTGAGCATTCTTATTCTTTTGGCGTAGTCAGCAAAGTCAGGGTTCGTCTTTATAACAGCTTTAATAATGGGCTTATTTATAGCCGCGCTTTAGATGAATTGCAGGTTTGGGGATATTAAAAATTGAATGGCAAATAACTTAATAGAAAAATAGAAATTAAGAAATTATTGCCTGAGCTTGTCGGAGGCTAATTAAACGCATTAGACCCTTCGATTTTGCCCCGTCCGCCGCGGCGGACGGGGCTCCGCTCAGGGAATAAAGAAAAAGTGAAAAAACTTTTTATTATCTTAAGCGTAACACTTGGCATTGCGGCAATAAGCGTGGGTTCAACCCAAGCGAGCTTTTTTGGCTCCGGCTTTTTTAATTTTTCCGGGTTCTCCAAAATAACCACCAAAATTTTTCCTCTGAAAAACTTGCCTATTTTATCAAACTGGTTTGGGCCGCCAAAGCCTCCCTCAAACCCTCCGCCTCCAAATAACAATACTTGTTTTGATTTGGAAATTGATATTGACGGCGTTGTTTATGACCCGCTTTGCTGTAAAACAATTTTTAAAAGAGATGATATGAAGCCGGGCGATTTTGGAGAAGAAACTTTAAGTTTGCATGTTAATCAATATGCCTGCGGGTTTGTAAAATTTGATTTAAAGCGCGACCGCGACAATGGCTGTTCTGAACCAGAGTCTTTAGTTGACCCAACTTGCGGGAATCCGGGCAAATGGCAGGGCGAATTAAATGACCAAGTCCGCTGGCGAATTTGGAAAGATGAAGGCGGGGTGGCTGGCTGGCAATGCGGCAACACGCCAAAATGTTCTGCGGATGCTTTAGAGGGCGACAATATTTTTAACGGCCTGGAAACAATTTGGATTCAAGGCGAATTAACCGGCGACAGAAGCTATGCTCTTGGCGAATTAAAACCTTCGCAAATCCCTTATTATGGCGTGGCTTGGTGTTTTGGCGACTGGGGCGCGGGCATGGCTTGTTCGGGCGCCGGGCTTGGCAATGAAGCGCAGACTGATTCTTTTTCAGTCAATATTATTTTCAGAGCCGAGCAAAAATCAGGCGCTTATCCTTCGGGCTGCCCGACAAATCAGTGCCAGAGATCAACTATTTTGAGCGATAATGCCCAAAACAGCAATTGCGGCTGGCAGATTGAAACTAATGTTGAAAATGAAAAAAATAAGCTTTCAGAAATGCTGAAAAATGGGAAGCTTAATACGCAAGAATATTTAAGGTCTTTAGAATTTTTACAGGAAGACTAGAAATTATGAATCTGGAATCATGAATTATGAATGGCGAATAATGAATAATGAATCTGGAATTATGAATTTATTCCTGATTCCTTATTCCTAATTCATTATTCAAGTTTTGCAAAATGAGAAAAATATTCAAAGCCATTTATTACATCTTCATCGTTGCGATTGCAATGATTGCAATTCTTCTGTTAGTTTCCGCGTTTCCAATTCCGGGAAACCTTAAGGCCTTGACGGTTCTTTCCGGCTCAATGGAGCCGGCGATAAAAACAGGGAGCATAGTTTTGGTTAAACCATCGTCGGAATACGGAGCTGGCGATATTATTACTTTTGGTAAAACAAGCAAAACACAAATTCCAACCACTCATAGAATAGTTGAAGTAAAAAATAACGGCAATATTTTTATTACCAAGGGCGATGCCAACGAAAATGCTGACACCAAAGAAATAAAAAAGAGCGAAATTATCGGCAAGGTTTTATTGGATGTGCCATATGCTGGCTATGCGGTGGCTTCAGCTAAAAAGCCAATCGGATTCTTGTTCATTATTGTTATCCCGGCGCTGATAATTATTTTTGATGAGGTTGTGAAAATTGTTAGGGAAATAAAGAAATTGAAGATTAGAAAATTAACGAATTAACGAATTAACGGATTAAAATTCACAATTCATTAATGCGTTAATTCGTTAATGAATAATAAATAATTTGGTCGTGAGATAATGAAATTCCTCGATTCTATTAAAAAAAGAGAAAGTTTCGTCAAGCCGCTTTTTTATCTTAGCGCGGGGTATGTTTATTGCGGCGCGGGAAGCAGAAAAAAATTATTTTCTCTGATCAAAAAAAGCTCAATTAAAATAGCGGTTTTTACCTTGATCTTAAGCCTTTCCTGGGCCGGGCTCTTTTCAGTCAACCGGACTTTTGGCTATCTTTATGACAGCGAAACCTCTTTGAATAATTCTTTTGAAGCTGGGATTTTGGATTTAGCTTTGGTTGCGGATCCTTGGATGGCAGAAAGCGCGGAGCTTAATTTAATGCCGGATGATTCTGTTACGCGAAATATTGCGGCTTCAAACAGCGGATTTTTGCCGTTTCAATACAATGCCAGCACAACAATCTTTGGCGGCGATCTTGATTTATGCCAAGCGTTAGAACTTAAAGTAGAAATAGATAACGTTGAAATTTATAACGGCAATTTAATGGATTTTAATTCAAGCACCAGCTCTCTATCATTTTTTGGCTCTGAAAACTGGCTTTATACTTTAACCTTGCCTTTTAACGTGCCAGATTCTTTGCAGAATAAAACCTGCCAATTTAAATTTGGATATTCTGCTTGGCAGGAAAATTTCTTAAATTCGCTTTTTGGCTTTTCAGACATTGAGGAAGTTTTAAATACAGTCCAAACCGGCGCTTGGCTTGTTTTGGAGACCGAAACCAATCAATACCGGCCAATAGCTGATGCTTATATTGATCAGCAAAGCACAGGGCCAAATCCTAACGCTGATCAAAATTTTGGCAATGGTACAAATTTAATAATTCAAGCTAGAAATAACAGAAGTCAAAGAACATTTATCCGATTTGATTTTCGTTTTCCATCCGACACAATTATTAATTCTTCTTTGCTGAATGCGTATATGTATAGCGCGCCAACAGATAATTCCCGAACCTATGAAGCCAGAAGAGCGCTTGCTGACTGGACAGAGCTTGGCATAACTTGGAATAACCAGCCGTTGGCTAGCACCACTATTACAGCTACGGTAAGCTCTGGCGACAATACCCCGCAGTGGCTCGCTTGGAATGTTTTAAGCGATGTGCAGAGTTTCAGCGCTGGCAGTTCAACTAATTATGGCTGGAGATTAGGTGATAGCAACGAAAGCGAGAACGAAGAATCGCAGATAGCCAGATTCTATTCCCGCCAAGCCAGCGCCAATGCGGCTTTGCGGCCGTATCTGGATGTTAATTTTTCCGTTCCTTCAGCCACCACTACTCATTTGGTAGTCAATGAAGTTTATTATGATGTAGCGCCAGATAAAGGCGATAATACCAATAACGAGTGGGTTGAAATTTATAATCCGACAAACTCGGCAATTGATATCTCCGGCTGGCAGATTTGCGATAATACTTTATGCGATGTTATTCCCGCTTCGCCTCCAATTCCGGCCAAAGGATTTGCCGTAATCGCCAATAATGCCTCAACTTGGAATACTTATTGGAGCATGCCAGCTGGCGCAGTAAAAATCGCTTTGGGTTCGGAAATTGGCAATGGTTTATCTAATAGTCCCGGCGATCGGCTGATTTTAAAAGACGCTTTAAGCGCGACAATTGACGCTTTAAGTTATGGCAATGATATCTCTCAATTAAGCCCGGCTGTGCCGCTTTCGCTTATTGGCAATTCTTTGGCTAGAATTGTTAAGGGCTATGATAACGATTCTTCAAGCGATTGGGTAATTTTAGCCGCGCCAAATCCGGGCACCAATCCTTCGGGGCAAGATGGTTTGGAAATTATGCGTTTTACCAGCGACGGCGTTTTAGTGGCTAGTTCAAAAGCGGAGTTAGAATCATTGGTCATTGAAAATTTGGAGGAGGTTTCTGAACAGGCGCCAGAGCAAAAGGAGCCCGAAATTGAAGAAGAGATTATTCAGGAAGTGCCAGAAAATTTAACGCCTCCAGCGCAAGACGATTCTGTCGGCGAAACCCAAGAAACAACAGAAACGGAAAATAGCGCGTCAGAGCCCTTGCCTCAAGGAGACAGCTTAGAGCAGGAGTCAGTTGAAAATGAGGAGAATGGCGATGCGCCTCAAACTAATAGCCAAGAGCCAATAATTGAGGACCAGGAAGAGTTTTTCCCAGAGGAAAGCTCTGTTGTTCCAGAAGATCAGCCAGTTGATGGCGAAGATTCATTAATAGATGAATCGTCTGTTTATGAACCAGCTCAAGAAGAACAAGTCCAAGAAAGCGCGCCGACTTCAGAAACCCAAAATCAAGCGCCAGAAGACAATAGCCAATCAGCGATTGAGGAGCAACCTTTAGCTTTGCCAGAAAACGAATCTGTCGCGCCAACAGAGCCAGAAAATGAGAATCATGAATCATGAACCTGGAATCAGGAATAGATTATTCATTATTCATAATTCTTGATTCATAATTCAGATTTCCACTTTATCCCCAGCCCGTCTTGCGGGCTTTTTTTGTTAGGTTTAAGATTAAGGTATGAGAAAAATTTTTTGCTTTTTGGCAATTAGCGTTATTCTTGCGCCTATTTGCGTTTTAGCTGACGGCGGACTTTTTATGCCGCCCGATGTTTATATGTACGAAACCGACCAACGGGCAGTTATTTTTTATGAAAACAATGTTGAGACTCTGATTTTATCAACTACTTTCCGGGGGAGTGCCAAAGATTTTGGCTGGGTAGTGCCGGTGCC